>JANYDZ010000411.1 GCA_025363375.1 Hyphomicrobiales bacterium | reverse complement strand
GACGTATTGGGAGCCGGCGAAATGGGTGGCGCGGCTGCGCGCCGTCAGCGTGGGCGGCGGCCCCATCGCGCTCAAGACCAACATGGACGCGGGACATGGCGGCGCGTCCGGGCGCTTCGACGCCTTGAAGGACACCGCGCTCGAATTCGCCTTCGCGCTCGCCTGCGTGAACCGCGACGACGCCAAGGCCTGAAGGAGCGCCTTACGTTCGCATGTCGGACGGCGGCGCGCTGGGCGCAAACAGCGATTTCGCCAGACTCTGCCGCGCCAGATGCGATTTGAGTTCGGACATGTCGGTGAAATGGAAGCGTCCATCCGGCGATTCGGAATCGATCGAACCGTCGATGTAGAGCGTGTAACTTGCCCCATTGGCCTCATAGCGACGCGCCACCTCCGGCCGCGGCTTCGACGCGACGGCGGCTGGCTCGCCAGAACCATGCGAAGTCCGGCCACGACCCGAACGAAGCCACTGCAGGGCCGGATCGAGGTCGCCCGTGGCGACATGCGACAGCGCATCGCTCGCAACGCCTTTTGGCGAGGCCGGATTTTTGCCCGGCCCGGCGGCGGACTCAGTCTCGCCTTGCCGCGTCCGCGCCGCGGGCGCGGGCGCAACCGCGTTGTCCGCGTCGTCTTTTGCAACAGCGCCGACAGGCTCGTCCGACGATCCGGGAGCGGCGTGAGGCGACCGCGAGGTTTGCGACGTCAAAGCCCCGCGCAGATTATCGACGGAGGCGATGAGCATCCCGATCGACATGGTGATGATACCGCCGGTCAACGCGGTGGCGCCCGCGATGACCTGCGTCCAGCCGCGCTCCATCTGCACAATATCGTATCCCAGCCAGATCGACGCGGCTCCACACACGGCCAGCGCCATTCCGCTCCCAACGACAAGAAATTTCATGTCCGCCAGATCCATTTCACGCGGGCGGCCGGTTCGCGCCGGCGCAGTCGACGCCGCCAGCGCCGCGCCGCGACCAACGCGTCCGATCCAAATCGCCATCCACAACATGTTTCAGGCCGGTGGGTAAAGCAACCGGGATTTCCGGCCGAATTATGGTTCGGTCAAAGCTCAACAGGGAGATTGAAACGACGCAAACATCGGTCTAGTGTGCCGCCGATGTACAACAATCGGGGGCATATCCATGGCGTCTATATTTCAATCTCTTGAACGCACGCTCGCGGCGGGGCTCGTCATTCTTGTCGCGCTGATCGTTCTCTCCGGCCTTGTTCACGGTCAGTGGATCAAGGGCGATATGGTCTGGTGGACCTTCATCATGCTCTGGCTGCACGTGCTGAGCGGCGTGATGTGGATTGGTCTGCTCTGGTATCTCAACTTCGTGCAGATCCCCACCGTGCCGAAGATCGAGCCCGTCGAGCATCGCGCCGCGCTGACCAAGTTCATCACGCCGAACGTGCTGTTCTGGTTCCGCTACAGCGCGTTGTCGACCGTCGTCACCGGCCTGCTCGTCGCCGGCATGTACGGCTATCTCTGGCAGGCGCTGACGTTCCAGAAGGGCTTCTTCGCGATCGGCTGCGGCATGTGGCTGGCGCTGGTGATGGCCTACAATGTGTGGTTCATCATCTGGCCGAACCAGCAGCGCGCGCTCGGCCTCGTCGAGGCCACCGCCGACGAGAAGGCGAAGTCGGCGCGCCTGGCCATGCTGACGTCGCGTTTCAACACGATGTTCTCCGTGCCGATGCTTTACTGCATGGTGGCGCAACGTTTCGGCGGTTTCTGACCGCCGTCGCTTGCAACGCGCCGCAAACGGGGCCTTTCGGGGCCCCGTTTTGATTCCGGCGCGGGCCCGCTTTCAACCCTCCCGCTTCAACCGTGCGCGACGGAGCGCAGGAACGTTTCGATGGTTTCGTTGAGTTGACGGGCCTGCTGCGACAATTCGTTGGCGACGTGATGCACCTGGCTGGCGGATTTGTCGGTGTCCGCGACGATGGCCGTGAGACCCTCCATATAGGCGGCGGCGGTTTCGGTGCCGGTCGCGGCCTCCGCCGCGCCGCGCGAGATTTCGTTGGTGGCCGAGGCCTGCTGTTCAACGGCGACCGCG
>JANYDZ010000404.1 GCA_025363375.1 Hyphomicrobiales bacterium | reverse complement strand
CGCAACGAAAAGGGAGAACCGCCGCCGATTCTGCTGGTGCACGGCACCGCCGACGAGGTCATCCCCTTCGAGGCCCTGTTCGGCTCCGCGGGACAGCTCGCGGATGCCGGCATTCCCGCGCAATGGCACATGGCGCCGGGCGTCGGCCATGGCATCGACGGCGGTGGCCTCGCCCACGGCGGGATGTTCATCGCCAGCGCTTTCGGCCTGAAAATGCCGACGCGCTGAACGCAGGCGCGTGTGTTTGCATTTTTTTGGCGCTTGGTACTAAACAGCGCCATCCCGACGATGTCCCTCGAAAAGGCGCCCCTGTGAACAAGCTCAAATTGTCCATCGCCACCACCGACTACGATCATTTCCGCGATTTTCGCTTTGGCCTCGTCAACGCCGAGGGCATCGATCACACCTGGCTCAATCTTGGCCATCACGAGGTCTTCGCGCGCTTCACCTGGAACCGCGAATGGGATGTGACGGAACTTTCCTGCGCCAAGTTCACCGCGCAGGTGACGCGCGACAATCCCGACATCGTCGGACTGCCCGTCATCTGCTCGCGCCTGTTCCGCTTTTCTTCATTTTATGTGAACAAGAAGAGCGGCATCAAGACGGTGGAAGACCTCAAGGGAAAGCGCATCGGCTCGCCCGAATGGGCCCATTCCGCCGCCGTCTACATGCGCGGCTGGATGCACAATGATTGCGGCGTGAAACTGCGGGACGTGCATTGGTTCCAGGCCGGCGCCAACGACGCGGGCCGCGTCGAGAAGGTCGAGCTCAACTTGCCGCCAGGCGTGCAATTGACGCGCGTGTCGGACAAGTCGCTGTCGCAGATGTTGGCCTCCGGCGAGATCGACTGCGCCATTATCGCGCGCCCACCCACTTGCTTCCTCGAAGGCCATCCCGATATCGTGCGCCTCTATCCAAATTATCTTGAGATGGAGGAGCAATATTTCGAGAAGACGAAGGTGTGGCCGATCATGCACATCATCGCCGTCCAGAAGCATATCCTTGACGCCAACCCCTGGGTGGCGCGCAATCTCGTAAACGCCTTCAACGAATCCAAGCGCCGCAGCCTCGAGCGGCTGTTTGATCCCGCCGTGTCGCGTTATCCTTTGCCGTGGCTGCCCACATACGCGCGAAAAATGCGCGACATGATGGGCGACACCTTCCCCTTCGGCGTCGAGGCCAACCGCCCGACCTGGGAGCAATTGTTGCTCTACACGTATCAGCAGGGCATCGCGCATCGCCACGCCAGGGTCGACGACGTCTTCCCGAAGGGGATCGACACGCAGATTATTGTGTGAAGTGGATCAGACGCGGGTTGCTTTCACATCCCCCATGCTGACGGGGCGGATGGGATGCGCGGGATTGACGACCACGCGTTGCGCTCGCGGATCGACCACAAGGTCCATGGCCTCAAGCGGCAACACGCCCATCAAGGCCTCGTCGCCAAGCACCAGCGCTTCAGTCGCATAGGCGCGGTTGGCGAAAGCGATTTCGAACGGCCTGATCTTCGGCGCCTCGATCCGGCGACCGTCCGCGAGGGTCACAAGCTGCGTGCTGAACGCCTCGGGGTCGAAGCCGAACTGGCGCGCCTGCGCCGGCGTCACGCACATGTGCAAGGCGCCGGTATCGACATGCGCGGAAACATCGAAGCTCGCCTTGGTGATGAGATTTGTGAATTTCAGGTCGATTCGCGAAAACTCATGACGGCGGCTCCATGCCCGGCGCCGCCAATGTAGCAGGATTCGGACAGCGGCGGGAAAACGTCGTTCATGTCCCTCGATTCCACGCGTGCGCCAGCGCACATGCGCCGCCCGCCCCTTTGCCCTATGCTTCGCGCGACGCTCTCTTCGGGGCGCTTCGCATGGAGGCGGCCCTCGGGGCCGGTCAAGCATGGCTTCTGTTCCCCAACTCCCTTCGGCCGCCGCCGCCACAGTCCGCGCGGGCCGCCTCGTCGTCCCCGCTGTCATCGGCGTCGCGGCGCTGATGTTCATCGGCGGCGCCTATTTTGTCGTGCCGCAGACCGATGTCGCCTACGTCAAGCGCTTCGGCCGCGTGATCACGCCGCAAACGACGCCCCTCGAACCGGGCCTGCATTTCAAAATGCCCTTCGTCGATACGCCCGACCTCATCCGCACCACGACGGATACGTTCGAGCTGCCGGAGAAAAAAGCCTTCACCAGGGACACGCAGGAAATCACCCTGCGCGTCGGCGTCACCTACAAGGTGCCGACCACCGCCGCCTATCATCTGCTTTACGAGATCGGCAAAGCCGGCAACGTGGACATTCACACCAACATCATCCTGCTGTCGAACGAAGTCGTGCGCGAGGTTTTGTCGAAACATTCGGTGACCGAGATCGCCGGAGAACAGCGCGAAATGGTGGTAGGCGAAATCAAGGGCAAGCTGTCGGAGATGCTGGCGCGCAT
>JANYDZ010000401.1 GCA_025363375.1 Hyphomicrobiales bacterium | reverse complement strand
TGACTTTGCGCGCGCGCGCGGTCTTCACGCACACGACGCCGACGCAGGCCTATCGCAGCTCCGGCCGCCCCGAAGTGAATTTCGCGCTGGAGCGCCTCGTCGATATCGCCGCCGGCAAGCTCGGGTTCGATAAAGTTGAGTTGCGGCGAAAAAATCTCGTGGCCTCGAAAGCCATGCCCTACGTCAATGGGGTGGGCGCGGTCTACGACAGCGGCGAATACGAAAAAAACATGGATTGGTCCATGCGCCTCGCCGGTTACGCCGAGCGCGAGGCGCGGCGGGCGGACGCCCTGCGCCGCGGCAAACTCTATGGCATGGGGCTCGCCAACTATGTCGAGTCTTCCATCGGCTCGCCGAAAGAGCGCGCGGAAATCCGCGTCAAGCCGGACGGCGGCGTCGATCTCGTCATCGGCACGCAGCCCAGCGGTCAGGGGCATGAAACCAGCTTTGCGCAGGTCGCCGCGGACCTGATTGGCGTCGATGTCTCGCGCGTGAAAATCATTATCGGCGACACCGATATCGTGTCGGTCGGCGGCGGCTCCCATTCCGGCCGCTCCATGCGGCACGCCGGCGCGGTCATCGCGCTGGCCAGCGAAGACCTGATCGCGAAGGGAACGAAGATCGCGGCCCTGCATTTTGGCGTCCGCGAGGGGCGGATTGTTTGCGAAAACGGCGGTTTCAAAGTGATCGAAACCAATTTCGCCGTCGATGTCTTCGAACTCGCGCGCGCCTGCGCGACAATGGAATTGCCCGATGAATTGAAAGACGGCCTCAGCGTCGCGCGCGACAACGAGATGCACGATCCCGTGTTCCCGAACGGCGCCGCCATCTGCGAGGTCGAAATCGATCCCGACACCTGCGAGATGAAGATCGTCGGCTATTCCACCGTCGACGACGTGGGTCGCTGCGTCAATCCGATGATCGTCCACGGCCAGACCCATGGCGGCATCGTCCAGGGCCTTGGACAGGCCGTGTTCGAACAATGCTATCTCGAGCCGGGCACGGGACAGCCGCTCTGCGGTTCGTTCATGGACTATGGCATGCCGCGCGCGAGCGACATGCCTTCCTTCAAGGCGGAGATCGCCGAGGTGCTGTCGCCGACCAATCCGCTCGGCATCAAGGCGGGCGGCGAAGGCGGCACGACGCCGGCGTTGTCGACGCTTGTCGCGTCCGTCGTCGACGCGCTGAAGGACTACGGCGTCGAGCACGTTGACATGCCGGTGACACCGTTGGCGATTTACAGGGCGATGCGGCGGGCGGGGAATGGCGGGGCGCGACGCGCGAAAACTTGACGAACTTGACAAACCTGATGAAACTGACAATATTGCTGTCAGTGGGAGTTTCCGATGGCGGCACAGGGTTTGGCCAAGGCGGGCAAGGATCGCGCCGGAAGCGTCGTGGCCGGATATTCTGTCTCGATTGAGGACGCCGCGAAGTTCGATGCGTCACAGACCAGGGGGTTGAAAACTTCGCCGCTTATTCCCGCCAGCTCACTCAAAGGTCTTGTCCGAGAACTTCTGACCCACTACGCGGGCGCCGTTTCGCGCGCCAATCATATCGGACGCCCGGTCGAAATGACGATTCAGGTGCTTCCCAGCAAGACCCGCGTAGAGACCACAACGCAACTCGACGCCCTCGATCATGCCCTCGCCGCCGCGCGGGCGCGCGGCGCCTCCAGCGTGGCGGATATTCTTCGCTCGCCCGACATGGTCAACGCGCGCGCATTCGGCGAGTTGATCGGCGCTTCGCACGAGACCGTCAACCAGAAGCGCAAGGCAGGCGCGATTCTGGGGCTCGAAGGCGCGACGCGTGGACTGCGTTACCCCAAATGGCAGATTGGGCACGACGGGCGCCTGTTGCCGGGGCTCGCGGAACTATTCCGAATTCTTGGCGGCGAACCCTGGACCGTCTATCGCTTTCTGGTTCAGGAGCATGGCGAACTCGGCGGAGACACGGCGCTCGCGTCGCTGAAGCATGAGCGCGTCAAACAAGCCCTGTCCGCCGCGCGCAACATGACGCTTGGCGTATTCGCCTGAATGGCTCGCGGTGCGTACCCTCCCAAGGCCTTCGCCAAACGAAGCCTTGTCGTCCATACCGAGTCCGCGGGAAGCATTTGGCGCTGAATTTATCTCTCGCGTTACGCTGACCCGCTGGGCTTCGCGCGTTCAGCCAGCCGCTTCAACGATCCCAAGACAGGGGCGTTCGGACTTATCTATCTCGGCTCCACCGTCAAGGTCGCCTTCGTCGAGGCGATCCTGCGCGACAAGGGGGAAGGCCGCATGGATCGCGTTCCTATCCCATGGGCGGAACTCACGCTCTACACATGCGCGGAAATCAGGATCGCCGCCGATTTGCAACTTGTCGATTTGCGCGGTGACGCGGGGCTGAAAATGGGCGTACCCACGGATGTCGGAAAGGCGAAAAGCCAGACGCT
>JANYDZ010000366.1 GCA_025363375.1 Hyphomicrobiales bacterium | reverse complement strand
TTGTGTCGAGAGCTGAATGGTTTGTTTGAGTTTGTTTCGGCGGCTAATTTTGGGCCGAACCTTGAAAGCCTAAAAGTTTGTTTGGCTCCGAGCCGTCCGGAATGCGTGGACGGAAGTGCGGGCTGACAGTGAATAACCCGTCTCCAAAGCGGGTTGATACAGGAGTAATTGAGTATGGCGGTTTCGGCAAAAAAAACAGCGCGGTCATCAGGCAGGCAAACCGCAGCGGGTCGCAAAGCGGCCAAAAAGCCTGCTGGAAAATCGAAAAGCTCCAAAACCGCCAGCGCCAAAATCTCGAAATCGGTTTCTTCCGCTCCAAAGTCCAAAGCCAGAACAGTGAAATCAGCGGTTGCCGCGCACGCTGCGGCCAATAGCGTCAAGAAGTCTACCCGCAACGCGCCAGCAATCGCCGGCGCGAAGTTGAAGGCGGAGGCCGCCGCGGCGGCTGAAGCCAAGCGTCTGGCCGCCGCCAAGGCCGCAAAAAAGGCCGCTTTGGTCAAAGTGGCGACAAAGTCTCAAGGCAAGGTGGATTCCAAGGTCGAATCAGCGGGTCAAAAAAAGCCGATCAAAGTCGAAAAGCAGAAGTCCACTCCTGTCGCCGGCGGCGTGAAAGCAAAAGTAAATGTTCCGCCGCCCCTGTCCAAGCCGACGGTTGCGGCGACAACTCCAGTTGTAAAAGCCGCCCCGGCAATCGCGTCGGGGTCAACCAACCATCAAACCAAAGTTGGAATTGTGAATCAGATCAAACTCACGTCGGTCGCCACTCCCGCTCGCGTCGCGCCTGTCCCGGGAATGCGGTCTGCCGCGCCGGTTCAGTCCGCGATATCGACCGCGAAGATTGAGATCAAGACGTCCGCCAAACCCGGCGCCCACCGCACC
This sequence comes from Hyphomicrobiales bacterium, assembly GCA_025363375.1. Lineage (GTDB taxonomy): Bacteria > Pseudomonadota > Alphaproteobacteria > Rhizobiales > Beijerinckiaceae > Terripilifer. The sequence goes on along the minus strand of JANYDZ010000366.1, from coordinate 22,078 downwards.
GGGTTCAAGTCGAATGAATTTATTGTTTATCCGGCGCATGGCGTTGGCCAGATCGTGGCCATCGAGGAGCAGGAAGTCGCGGGGTTCAAACTTGAGCTTTTCGTGATCAGCTTCGCCAAGGACAAAATGACCCTGAAGGTGCCGCTGCCGAAGGTTTTGAATGGCGCCATCCGCAAACTTGCCGACATCGACACCGTGAAAAAAGCGCTCGATACGCTCACGGGGCGGGCGCGGATCAAGCGCACCATGTGGTCGCGCCGCGCGCAGGAGTACGAGACCAAGATCAATTCCGGCGATCTTGGGTCCATCGCGGAAGTCGTGCGCGATCTTTACCGTTCCGAAGCGCAGCCCGAACAGTCCTACTCGGAGCGTCAGCTTTACGAAGCCGCCCTCGACCGCATGGCGCGCGAAGTCGCCGCCGTTCACAAGGTCCTTGAGAACGAGGCGCTCAAGATGATTGAGACGAGCCTGCAGAAGGGACCCAAGCGCGGCGCCAGAACGGAAACGTCCGGCGAAGCGGCCATCGCCGTCGAAATCGGCGTAGCAGCCTGATCTTTTGGATCGCGCGTTCATTCAAGACCCGGCGACGACGCCGGGTCTTTTTTGCGAGAGCGGTGCGAATTGCGCCGTCATAATCTCCTGCTATGGTCCGCCCGCGGTCGCTCATCCCAGGCCGAACGATTTTAGCGGGAACCCGCATCGCGCGTTCGCGACCGAGGTTCTCACGTGGACGCGCGCCATTGGCCTGTTCAAGGCGAAGCTGACGGGTTGATTGACAGCGGCGGGCGCTATTCGACGACGATCTTGTAGCGTTCGCCCGATTTCAGGGAAGCGGTTTTTTCAAGTCCGTTCAACAACAGAAAGTGCTCGCGAGGTCGGTCGGCGACGGCCATTCGCGCGGAGAGACTTTCCAGCGAATCGTTGCCGCCCGCCGTGACGATCGACAGGCGCAGCGGGCGCAATCCGCTGGCCTCGTCGGGCGGGAGGCGTCGGAAGCTGTTGATCGAGTCGAGAAATTTCCGGTCAATTTCGTCCGCGAGCGCGCGCGCCGCATAGATAATACGGTAGACGTCGGCGCCGAAACGCACCACGCCGACGCGAAAGCTCCAGTCATTGAAGCGCGCTGTCGCAACCGCCGCCGGCAGATTGTTTATGGTCACGGCGCGAATGGTCGTTTTCTGCAGGCCCTCCACCCAGCCTGAATCCAGATAGGCTTCGAGCGATTTGTCGGCGGGCACGCGGACGCTATCGAGGCGAAGGGCCTCGGCGCCGCCAGCGGCCAGGCCCAGCAGAGCGCGCTCGACATTTTCCAGCGCGAAACCATCGGGAGCCGTGAAATCGAACTTGAGACGGGCGTGAGAAAACCTGCGGCCGCGAATGGCGCCTTCCGAAGGGTCGTCGCCAAAATCCATCCCGTCAACGACGGCGAGCCAGGCCTCTCGCCCTGCGTCGCCAATACCGGGCGCGCCGATCTGCCGTGCCGCGTTGATGGCCCGGGCGATCCGGTCTTTCGTTGTCGGGTGCGTCGACAGAAGATCGCCGGCATCCGAATTGCTCTGGCCGAAGAGGGAGGCGCGCAAGGCTGTCGAGCGCTCAAGCGCCGACAGAAACCGCGACGCGCCATAGGGATCGTATCCGGCGCGGCCGATTGTCATTACGCCGATCCGGTCAGCCTCAAGCTCCTGTTCGCGCGAAAAACTCAGCAGAGTGCCTTTCGAACCTTCCTTGAGCTGTCTGGCGCGGTCGGCCGGCTGGAGGTTGGAACTGACGTCCTGGATCAGCTTGTTGGTTTTTTCAATTTCCGCGCGTTGCGCGGCGTGGCGGGCCGTAACATGGCCTATTTCATGAGACATGACGCCGGCGACTTCCGAGGTGTCGTTGGCAAGCGCGAGAAGACCGCGCGTGATATAGAGATTGCCGGAGGGCAGCGCGAAAGCGTTGACGGCGGGCGAGTTGAGAATCGTCACTTTGTAAGCTTCGCCCGGCTTGTCGCTGGCGGCCGCCAATTTAGCCAGAACGCCGTTGAGATAACGTTCGGCGCCGGGCACGCGGTATTCGCCGCCCATCATCGTCACAAGGCGAATGTGTTCCTTCGAGGGTGGCTTCTCCACGCCGGTTGTCGGCGGCGCCCCCGCGGGAATTGTGGGCTTTGGCGCCGCCGGCGCATCTTTTTGCGGCTCAAGGTCGAAAGTGGCACAGCCCGCCAAGGCGAACAGGATCGATACCGCCACAGCGAAACGCCACAACCGCGCCGGATATCTCCCGTTGGGGCCGGCGACAAAAGAACTCGACATTGCAGATTCCGAAGGCAATTTTTTCCTTATCGCCGCGCGAGGGGACGAGAATATGGCGAAGTTGCAACTTCTTTTAAAACTTCGACGGCCGCAGGCTCAAATATTTCGATTTGCGGTCCAAAGCGCGTGTCCAGCTGGCCCCGCACGCGCAACCTTTGACCGGCAAATTCCTTCGGACGCAAGCCCGCCTGTTCGAAGAGTTTGGCTGATTGGCGGCCGATCGTTACGGCAAAATCCACGGTCCGAACCGGGCCGAAATTGACGTAGAAGCGGGTGCCGGCCTCTCCGATCCCGGTCACTATGCCTTCCGTCACAACAATCCCGCCGTCCTTTCCGACAAAGGATTCGCGCTGTGCCGCCGCCAGAACCGCATAGGCGGGATCGCGCCACAAGCCGAGAGCGGCGGCGCGCGCCTGGCTCTCGAATGCCAGAAATTCCGCTATGCAAGCTCTCGCGGAGGCTTCCGGCATGGCGCGCGCGAGCCCGGCGTCCAGCAGCATCGCGGCGACGGACAGGCTTTCGCGGCCTGTCGCGCTTGAGGCGGCGAGGTTTGCCTCCATCCGGCCCCATCGGTCCGGGGCGGCGGCGAGCGGCGCGTACTGGATCTCCTTGCCATTGAGCCAGTTGCCAAGCGCGTCGCGCGCTTCCATCGCCAATGCGGGATTGGTTTGGGTGGCGCGCGGCGGTTCAATCCCGGCGATGCGCAAGCGCACGCCGGAGTCGAGGGTCAGTTCAAGGCGTTCATCGACCGCGACGACGCTCGCCGTGCGGGCGTTTTCGAGCGCGCAGGTCCTGGGCGCGCCGCGCTGCGCCGCGGTCGGCGGCGCGCCGATCGTCAAAACGGCGGCCGCAACAAGCGCTAAGTGTCCAGGACGCAGCAGACGCACCGAAATCCCCGAAGGCCCGGCTTTCTGCGCCGGCGCAGCTATGATACACGAAAACGCGCTCGCGCGGCGCCGGTCCCGTAGCTCAGCAGGATAGAGCAGCGGTTTCCTAAACCGAAGGTCGGATGTTCGAGTCATCCCGGGATCGCCAGCGCGGGCCGGAACACAGGGCGGGTTTCGATGGCGCGATTTCCTGGCGTTGTGGCGGCGCTTATGTGCGCCGGCGGCGCGCTCGCACAGACTGGCGAGGCGCCTTACAAGGGCAAGCAGCTCCGCATCGTCATCAGCGCGGGAACCGGCGGCGGTTACGACGCCTATGCGCGCGTGCTGGCGCGACATCTTGAACGGCATATTTCCGGCCAACCTTCCGTCGTGACGCAGAACATGCCGGGCGCGGCGGGAATGCTGGCGACGAACTGGACCTACAACGTCGCGCCAAAAGACGGGACTGTTTTGCTGGCGACTTACAACGCCCTGTTGCCGGAGCCCCTGTTCGGCAATCCCGCCGTGCAGTTCGATCCGCTGAAATTCGAGTGGATAGGCTCGATTGGCAAGCAACAAAATATTTGCGTCACCTGGCACACCCATTCCGTGAAGACGATCGCTCAGGCGATCGGGCGGCCGATCACCGTGGCTTCAACAGGCGCGACGGGATTTTCCGCCACCATGGGGCTCGTGCTCAACGCGCTGATCGGCACGAATATCAAGGTGGTGCTTGGCTATGCGACCAACGAAGCGCGGCTCGCCGTGGAACGCGGCGAAGCCGACGGGATTTGCGGACTTTCGTGGTCGACGTTGAAAGCGTCCAATCCCGACTGGATTCAGAACCAGCGGCTTAACGTGCTTGTGCAGACCGGCGGCAGGCCGCATTTCGAATTGCCGGACACGCCGCTGCTCGTCGATCTCGTGAAAAGCGAAAGCGACAAGAAGGTCGTCGAACTGATCTCGTTTTCCGAGGACATGGGCCGCCCTTTCGCGATGCCGCCGGGCACGCCGAAGGAACTGGTCATGGCCATGCGCCGCGGCTTTGACGCGACGATGAAGGACCCGGCTTTTCTGGAGGAAGCGCGCAAGGCGATGCAGGAAGTCGATCCGCTCACTGGCGCGGAGATGGAACAGTCGCTGCGGCGCAATTACGCCGCGCCAAAGGCGTTGATCGAGCGCGCCGCGCAATTGCTGACTTCGCCCGCAAAGTAATCCGCGCTCAATCGGGCCGCGGCAGTTTGTGGCGCGCGAGAAAGTCCGTCACGCGCGCGTTGAAGGATCCGGGGTCCTCAATGAAGCAGCAATGCCCCGCGCCTGGCAGAATATAATGTTCGGCATGGGGGATGAGCGACGCCGTCCGCGTTCCGCCGGGCAAAGCGCTGTCATGTTCGCCGTTCACGATGAGCGTCGGCGTTGCGAAGGCGGGCAGTTTGGCCGTGAGGTCTGAAACGGTCAGCGCGCCGAACACTTGCGCGATCGATTCGGCGTCGAGCGTCCGACCGCGCGCGACAAAGCCTTGCAGGAGATAGCGGCCGATCGCCGAATCGGCCCATGTTTGCGCGACGCCATAGCGCAGATGCCCGAGATGGTAGTCGCGCAAGGTCCCCGCCGCGGCGTGCGCGCGGTAGGCGGCGATGCGGTGATCGAACTGGTTTTGCGGGCCGGAATTGCCGCCGACGAGGATCGCCGCGCGAAAAATATCGGGGTGCTCGCAAGCCAGCATCAGCGCGATTTTCGAGCCGATGCTGCAGCCCATGACGACGGCGCCGCGGCGCGCGCCAAGTTCGGCGAGCACGCCCATGACGTCGTCGCCCATGTCGCGCAGCGTGAATTTTTCACGCGGCTTGGCGGAAGCGCCCCAGCCGCGCAGATCCATGGCGACGCAGGTGAAAAGGCCGGAGAACCGTTCCATCTGATAGAGCCAGAGATTATGGTCGAAAGGCAGGGCGTGGATCATCACAAGGGCCGGGCCGGAGCCCTTGACCTCGTAGTGAATGTCCAGACCGTTGGCTCGGCTTGTCGGCATGAGGCACTCGCATCGTTGAACGCGCTGGTTTAACATGGGCGGAAAGGGAGCCCGCATCATGAAAGTCTACGAAAAAATAGTTCCGCGCGCACGCATTGGGTTCATTATTCCCTCCTCGAACCGCATGGTCGAGCCGCAGGCCATGCGCTTTCTGCCGAAAGACATCGCCCCGCATTTCAACCGCATCGGCATGACCAACCGTCACAAGGCGCCGCTGGAGCAACTCATCCCGCGCATCGTGGAGGCCGCCGAATTGCTGGCGGATTCGCGCTGCGACGTGATTGTGCTGCAATGCACGGGCACGTCCATGTCGGGCGGCGTCGAGGCCGAAAAGAAGGTCATGGCCGAGATGCGGCGCGCCACGGGCGTTCCCGCCATCAGCGCCGCGTCGTCGCTGACGGCGGCGTTTACCGCGCTGGGCGCGAAAAAACTTGTTTTCACATCGGAGAACGAGCAGGCAGACCACGACAAAAAGAAGGCCTATCTACTTGAGGCGGGCTATGACCTGATCGCGGATCGCGCCGTCGGGCTCAAAAGTTCGGACGAATATTGCAGCATGCCGCCGCAGCTCTGGTACGACACAGCGCTGGAATTGCGGCGCCCCGACGCCGACGCCTATTTTCTTTCCTGCGCCAATATCCGCGCGACCGACGTGATCGAGGATATCGAGAGAATCGTCGATCGCCCCGTAATCACCAGCAATCAGGCGGCCTTCTGGCACGCCATGCGGACGATTGGATTGAAGGACGCGCCGGCGGGCCTGGGGCGTCTTGTCGCCATTTGACTCCGGGCTACGCCGCCAGGGACTCGCGTCGACACGGCGCTGGCCTTCCCCGATTGCGACGCGTCTGCGCACTAGCCGAAAGTCGTATCAAAGAATTGCGTCTCGCGCATTCGTATTCTGTAAAAGAGAACGGGCGCCGCGGACGGGGCGTGTCGAATGGGGACGCGACTTGCGCGCAGCGGGGACTCCCGCGGGCAAGGCGCGCGAATAACGAGGGGATCAAGCGCGGTGACCACGCAGGCAAAGAGCGGGGGCTCCGGCGAAGACACGTTCGCCAAACTGCTGCGGAACCACGCGCATGTTCGGGGCGCCCGACAGGCCATGCGCCTGAAGGATCGCGGCATCTGGCGAACCTGGACCTGGGGCGAGGCGCATGAAAAGGTTCTTCGGCTCGCGCACGCCTTTCGAACGTTCGGCGTAGCGCGCGGCGACCGGATTGCGATTGCCGGAAACAACCGTCCAAATCTTTACTGGAGCATGACGGCCGCGCAGGCGCTTGGCGCCATACCGGTGCCCGTGTACGCCGACGCGGTTGCCGCGGAACTGACGAAAATTCTGGCCAACGCCGGCGTGAAGATCGCCGTCGTTCAGGACCAGGAGCAAGTCGATAAATTCATAGCCATCAACGAAAGCCTTGGGTGCTTCGAACATATTCTGTACGATGAAAAACGCGGTCTTGAAGACTACGAAGACGCGCGTCTGCACGAACTGGACGCGTTGATCGCGAAGGCGGACGCGGAATTTTCCCGCGACCCCCGCGCGCGGGCGGCGATCGACCGGGAGATCGACGCGGGCGCCGGCGGCGACATATCCGTGATGCTGTACACGTCGGGCACAACGGGGCTGTCGAAAGGCGTGATGCTCTCCGCCGAAGGCTGCATCAACGCCGCGCGCGACACGGTCGCATTCGACAAGTTGACCGACCGCGACGAGGAGCTCGCCTATCTGCCGCTCGCCTGGGTCGGCGACCACTACATGAATTACGCGCAGGCCTATGTGGCGGGCTTCTGTATGGCGTGTCCGGAGAGTCCGGAGACCGTGCAGCAAGACTTGCGCGAGATCGGTCCGACATTCTACTTCGCGCCGCCGCGCGTGTTTGAAGGTCTTCTGACCCGGTTGACGATCCGCATGGAGGACGCGGGCGCGCTGCAGCGCAAATTGTTTCGCCATTTTCTGGGGGTGGCCAAGCAATGGGGCGAGAAGATTCTCAACGGCGAGGACGTTCCTTTGTTCGCGCGCGCGCATTACGCGCTTGGCAATCTGCTCATTTACGCGCCGTTGAAAAACGTGCTCGGCTTCTCGCGCATTCGCGTCGCGTACACGGCGGGGGAAGCGATCGGCGGGGAGCTGTTTGGGTTCTACCGGTCAATCGGACTCAACCTCAAGCAGCTTTACGGCCAGACCGAAGCGTTTCTCTATGTGACCTGCCACAAGGACGGCGAGGTCGACGTGGAGACCGTCGGGCCGCCCGCGCCGAATGTGACGATCCGCATTTCGGATGAAGGCGAAGTGCAGTTCAAATCGCCGGGCCGCTTCGTCTCCTATTACAATGACGACGAGAAGACGGCGGAGGCGATGACCGCCGACGGATTCGTCAAAACCGGCGACGCCGGCATCTTCGACGCAAAAGGCCAGTTGCGCATCATCGATCGCGCGAAGGATGTCGGCAAGCTTCTCGATGGTTCGCTGGTTGCTCCGAAATATATCGAGAACAAGTTGAAGTTCCATCCCAACATCCGGGAAGCCGTCGTTTTCGGCGACAAGCGCGAATGCGTCACGGCGTTGATCAACATCGATCTCGCCGCGGTCGGAAACTGGGCCGAGCGCAACAATATTTCCTATGGTTCATACCAGGAGCTGGCGGCGCACGACGGCGTCTACGACATGATTGAAAAACACGTCGAAGGCGTCAACGGGGCGCTGGCGCGCGAGCCCATGATGGCGGGCGCGCGGATTCGCCGCTTTCTCATTCTGCACAAGGAACTTGACGCGGACGACGGCGAATTGACGCGCACGCAGAAGGTGCGGCGCGGCTTTATCGCCGAACGTTACGCGCCGCTTGTCGAGGCGCTTTACACAGGGGCGCGCGCGGCGGATATTTCAACCGAAGTGAGCTTCGAGGACGGCCGCAAGGGGGTTGTTTCCGCGCGCGTGCAAATTCGCGACGTGCCGCCGCCCGCCATGACAGCGAGGGAGCGTTCCGCGTGAATATCGCCGCCAGCCCCCACGCGACAGGCGCGCAAGGCGCGGCCCATGGGGGCCCGCTGCGGGACCCGCTGCTCGCCGTCGAAAGCATTTCACTTTCTTTCGGCGGGTTGAAGGCCGTCAGCGAGGTCTCCTTCGATATTCGCAGGGGCGAAATCCGCGCCATCATCGGCCCCAACGGCGCGGGCAAAACCTCGATGCTGAATTGCATCAATGGTTTTTATCACCCGCAGGAAGGCCGGATCACCTTCAAGGGCGTCGCGCGTCGGCGCATGAAGCCGCATGAAGCCGCGAGCCAGGGGATAGCGCGCACATTCCAGAACGTCGCGCTGTTCAAGGGGATGTCGACGCTCGACAACATTATGACCGGGCGCGCGCTGAAGATGCGGCGCGGGTTCCTCTGGCAATTGCTGCGGCACGGGCCGGCGCTCGCGGAGGAGATCGAGCACCGCAAATTCTGCGAGGAGATCATAGACTTTCTCGAGATCGAACACATTCGCAAAACGCCCGTTGGCAAGCTTCCCTATGGCTTGCAGAAGCGCGTCGAACTTGGCCGCGCGCTGGCCATGGAGCCGGACCTGTTGCTGCTCGACGAGCCCATGGCCGGCATGAACGTCGAGGAAAAGCGCGACATGAGCCGCTTTATTCTCGATGTGAACCGACACTTTGGCATGACGATCGCGCTGATCGAACACGATATGGGCGTGGTCATGGACCTTTCGGATCGCGTGGTCGTGCTGGAATACGGGCGCAAGATCGCGGATGGATCGCCGGACGAGGTCAAGAGCAATCAGAGAGTAATCGACGCTTATCTGGGAGTGGCTCGTTGAATCCGCTCTATCAAATATTCGTCGATCCCTTCGTCCAGATGGCGGGCGCGCCGGATCTCTTCGCGCAAACGATCTGGGAAGGCTTTGTCGGCGGCATGCTTTATGCGCTGATTGCGCTTGGGTACGTGTTGATCTTCAAGGCGTCGGGCGTGTTCAACTTCGCGCAAGGCATCATGATGGTTTTTGCGGCGCTGACGCTGGTCGGCCTGCACGAAATGGGCGTTCACGCCTACATCGCGCTGCTGCTGACGCTGGGCGTGATGTATCTTCTGGCGGTCGGCGTCGAGCGCGCGGTGCTGCGCCCGCTCGTCAACCAACCCGACATTATTTTGTTCATGGCGACCTTTGGCCTGACGTATCTGCTCATCGGCGCCGGCGAACTCGTCTTCGGCGGCAATCCGAAAACGATGATCGCGAAGGAGCTCGGGCTGCCGTCCGGCGGCATCGACTTCAACATTCTGGGCGGTCTCGTGTCGTTGCAGCGCATCGACATCGCGGCGGCGGTCATCGCTTCCATTCTCGTCGCCGGACTTGCGGCGTTTTTTCAATACACGCGCGTCGGGCGGGCGTTGCGCGCCGTCGCCGACGATCATCAGGCGGCGTTGTCGGTGGGCATTTCGCTCAACGAAATATGGGTTGTCGTATGGTTCGCCGCCGGGGTCGTCGCGCTGGCGACGGGCGTCATGTGGGGCGCCCGTTCGAACGTCTCCTTCGCCTTGCAGATCGTCGCTTTGAAGGCGCTGCCTGTGCTCATACTTGGCGGATTTACCTCCGTGCCGGGCGCCATCGTCGGCGGGCTCGTCGTCGGCATCGGCGAGAAGCTGGGGGAATTCTATTGGGGCCCGCTGCTCGGCGGCGGCATCGAGAGCTGGCTCGCCTATGTCATCGCGCTGGCGTTTTTGCTGTTCCGGCCGCACGGCCTTTTCGGCGAAAAAATCATCGAGCGGATTTGAGGGAATATGTTTTACCGCGAGGCCGGACAATTCAAGGCGACCTACGCCGCCGATCAGGCGGTCTTTCCAATTCGTCAGGACCGTATCGGGCTCGCGCTGATTCTTGTCGCCGCCTATGTGGCTGTCCCGCTTCTGGGCGGCGACTTTCTGCTGTCGTCGGTGATGATTCCGTTCCTGATCCTGTCGTTGGCGGCGATCGCGCTCAACATCCTCACGGGATACGCGGGCCTCGTCTCGTTGGGAACGGCCGGGTTCATGGGCGCGGGCGCATACGCGGCCTACAAGCTTTCGACGCTGTTTCCGCAGGTCAACATTCTCGTTTGGATCGTCGTCTCGGGTTTCGCCTCTTGCGCCATAGGCGTGCTGTTCGGGCTGCCGTCCCTGCGCATCAAGGGTTTTTATTTGACGGTGGCGACGCTCGCTTCGCAGTTTTTTCTGCAATGGTGCTTTGTGCGCGTCTCCTGGCTCTACAATTACAATCCCTCGGGCGCCATCGAGGTGCCGGCGCGCGCCCTGTTCGGGCTTGCCATTACAGGGCCCTCCGCCAGCCCCGTCACGCGTTATCTCATTGTGCTGACGATTGTCGTCGCCATGACATGGTTCGCCTCCAATCTCGTGCATGGCCGCATTGGCCGCTCGTGGATGGCGATCCGCGACATGGACATCGCGGCGCAACTGATCGGCATCAGACTCTATCCCGCAAAGCTCCTCGCCTTCGCGGTGTCTTCCTTTTACGCGGGCGTCGCCGGCGCTATGATGGTGTTTCTGTGGCTCGGCGCGGCGGAACCCGACGCGTTCAACATCAACCTGTCGTTTCTGTTGCTGTTTATGGTCATCATCGGAGGGCTGGGCAGCCTGACGGGATCATTCTTTGGCGCCGCGCTGATCCATATTTTGCCGATTGCGGTCCGCCAGGCCCCTGCTTCAGTGGGCTTGACGATAGGGGGCGCCACGGTAGAGCATCTAACCTACGTGATAACGGGTGCAATGATCATCGTCTTCCTGATCGTCGAGCCGCATGGGCTCGCGCGATTGTTGCAGATCGGCAAGCAGAAGCTACGGACCTGGCCGTTCCCCTATTGAGGACGGCACAGGGCAACTTGAACGTATCGGAGGGAAAAAATGACAAACGCAAATCTACGGCTGATCCTCGGGGCGGCCACCGCGCTCGGACTTGGCGCGGCGACGCAAACATTCGCGCAGGACTCCATTTACGTGCCGCTTCTAACCTACCGCACGGGCCCCTATGCGGGCTCGGGCATTCCGATCGCCGACGGCATGCGCGACTACCTGACCATGCTCAACGAGCGCGACGGCGGCATTGGCGGCGTCAGAATCGACATAGAGGAATGCGAGACCGGCTACGACACCAAGAAGGGCCTTGAATGCTACGAGCAGGTAAAGCCGAAGAAGCCCGTGGTGATGAACCCGTGGTCCACCGGCCTCACCTTGTCCATTATTCCCAAGGCGAGCGTCGACAAGATCCCGATTCTGTCGATGGCCTACGGCCTCTCCGCGGCGGCGCGCGGCAACGTGTTCCCCTGGGTGTTCAACCCGCCCGCGACCTATTGGGACGGCTTTTCGCAGATGCTTGAATACATCGCCAACAAGGAGGGCGGCGGCGTCGAGAAATTGAAGGGCAAGAAGATCGGCTACATCTATCTCGACGCCGGATTCGGGCGCGAACCGCTGCCGCTCATCGAGCAATTGTCGAAAGATTTCGGCTTTACGCCCACGCTGTATCCCGTCGCGGGCACCGACATGCAGAACCAATCCGCGCAATGGCTCAACGTGCGGCGCGACCGGCCGGATTACATGATTATGTTTGGTTGGGGCGCGCTCAATCCAACAGCCATCAAGGAAGCCGTCAAGATCAACTATCCCATGGATAAATTCGTTTCCATCTGGTGGGTCGGCGAGGACGACGTGAAGGCGGCGGGCGACGGCGCCAAAGGTTTCCGCGAGCTGAACTGGCACGCCGTAGGCGCCGAATTTCCGGCGCTGAAAGACATCCAGACGCGCGTCGTCGAAAAGGGCAAGAGCCAGTCGCCGAAGGAAAAGGTTGGAAGCAACCTTTACAACCGCGGTCTTTACAACGGCATGCTGATCGCCGAAGCCATCGTCAACGCCCAGAAGGTCACCGGCAGGAAAGTCGTCAACGGCGAGGATGTCAGGCGTGGTCTGGAGTCGCTCAACGTCGATGAAGCGCGGCTGAAACAGATCGGGCTTGAAGGTTTTTCAGGCCCGGTGAAACTTACCTGCGCGGATCACAACGGCCACTTCCCGACCTATGTGCAGCGATGGGACGGCGAGAAGTTCGTCAAGGATTCGGACTGGATCAAGCCGATGTCGGCGAAGGTCGATCCGCTGCTCGAGGCGGACGCGAAATCCTACGCGGAGAAAAACGCGCCGTGGCCGGCGCGCACCGAAGCCTGCGACAACAAGAGCTGAACAACCCGCCCCCGCGCAATCATGCGCGGGGGCGTTTTCCGGATCAAGCGAATGTCCGCCGCGCCCATCCTCGCCGTCAACAATATCGAGGTGATTTACGATCACGTGATCCTTGTGTTGAAGGGCGTGTCGCTGAATGTGCCAAGGGGCGGGATTGTCGCGTTGCTCGGCGCCAACGGAGCCGGCAAGACAACGACGTTGAAGGCGATTTCCAATCTGCTGCGCGCCGAACGCGGCGACGTTGCGAAAGGCTCGATCGAGTTCGGCGGCGAGCGCATCGACAGGCTTTCGGCGAACGAGGTCGTCAAACGCGGCTGCATCCAGGTGATGGAGGGGCGGCATTGCTTTGGCCATCTCTCCATTGAAGAAAATTTGCTGACGGGCGCCTATACGCGCCGCGACGGACGCGCCGCCATCGCCCGCGATCTCGAAGCGATCTACGCCTATTTTCCGAAGTTGAAGCAGCGGCGGCAATCGCTGGCTGGCTACACGTCCGGCGGCGAACAACAGATGTGCGCCATCGGGCGCGCCATGATGTCGAAACCGAGCATGATATTGCTCGACGAACCCTCGATGGGGCTGGCGCCGCAAATTGTCGAGGAGATTTTCGATATTGTGCGCGATCTCAATTCAAAAGAAGGCGTGTCGTTTCTTCTCGCCGAGCAAAACACCAACATCGCGTTGCGCTACGCCAACTGGGGCTACATTCTGGAGAACGGCCGCGTGGTGCTCGACGGCGAGGCCTCGTCGCTGCGCGACAACGAGGACGTGAAGGAGTTCTACCTCGGCGTTTCCGGCGGCGGCCGCAAAAGCTTTCGCGACGTGAAGCACTACAAGCGCCGCAAGCGCTGGCTGGCGTGAGGAGAAGGCCTATGGCGAAAGGCGCGCATTACGACAAGGACGAGGCGCGGGAGCCAAAACTGCGCGAACGCAAATTGATGCGCGATTTGCGCGCGCTGTTGACGAATGCGCGCGGCAAGACGCCGGCTCTGCGCAAACAGCTCGCCGGCGCGCGGATCGGCGAGATCAAGGACCGCGCCGCGCTCGCGCATCTGCCGCTGCTGCGCAAGTCGGATCTGGTTGAATTGCAGCGCGGAGCGCCGCCCTTTGGCGGATTGACGCCGAAGCGCGCGGGCGCGTTCAAACATCTTCTTGTTTCACCCGGGCCCGTCTTTGAACCGGAAGCGCGCGGGAAGGACTGGTGGGGCGCGGCGCGCGCGCTTTATGCCGCCGGGTTTCGCAAGGGCGACATTGCGCTCAATTGTTTCTCTTATCATCTGACGCCCGGCGGTCACATTATGGAGAGCGGATTGCACGCTGTCGGTTGCGCGGTCGTTCCCGGCGGCGTCGGCAATACCGAGGCGCAACTCGACGCCGTCCATCATTACCGGCCGCGCGGCTATTGCGGCACGCCGGATTATCTCAAAATTCTGCTCGACAGGGCGGAGGAGTTGAACCGCGACGCGTCGTCGATCCGATGCGCGTTCGTGTCGGGCGCGGCGTTGCCCGCGAGCCTGCGCGCGGAAATTGAATCGCGCGGCGTCGCCACGCGTCAGGCCTACGCCACAGCCGAGCTGGGCGTGATTGCCTATGAAACGAGCGACGCGAAGGGCGGGCCAATCGAAGGCATGGTGGTCAATGAAGGCCTCATTGTCGAGATCGTGCGGCCCGGCACGGGCGACCGCGCGGCGCCCGGCGAAGTCGGCGAAGTCGTGGTGACGCGGCTCAGCGCGCAGTATCCTTTGTTGCGGCTCGCCACCGGCGATCTTTCGGCGTTCCTGCCGGGTCCCTCGCCCTGCGGGCGCACCAACGCGCGCATTCGCGGGTGGATGGGGCGCGCCGATCAGACGACAAAGGTGAAGGGCATGTTCGTGCGTCCTTCCCAGGTGGCGGAGGTTGGCAGGCGGCATATGGAGCTGGGGCGGCTGCGCCTTGTTGTGACGCGCGAGAATGAACAGGACGTCATGGCTCTGCGCGCGGAATGTTCTTCGCGCGACGCAGGGCTCGCCGCGCGCGTCGCGGAGACGTTGCAGAGCGTGACGAAACTGCGGGGCGCTGTTGAGCTCGTCTCCAGCGGCTCGCTTCCGAACGACGGCAGGGCGATCGCGGACGAGCGGTCGGCGGGGTGAATTCACTCCAGTTCGGTAATCTTCTCCGGGAATTCATGCATGCGCGTCGCGCCGACGGCGTCGATGAGGAAATTGTCGCAAGCCCAGCTATATGTGCGTTCAGTGACGTAGGTTGGATGCACAGCGAGCACCATGTTGTTGCGGATGCGCATGGTTTCGTCGAAGCGGATGAGGGGGCGCTCCACCATGTCGTAGCCCTGGCTGTGCGCGTAGAGGCGCTTTTCCTCCGGGCGCTTGTTCCTGCGCATGAAGGCGTTGAACTCGTCCCAGATGATTTTGGGCTCTGCGCCGTCCTTCATCATGGCCAACGTGAATCGGCGCGCTTCGAGCACGAAGGCGAACTCGTCCTTCATTTCCTGCGTCGCCTTCCCCAATACGCAGGTGCGGCCGAGTTCCGTGTAAAAGCCGCCGGGGCCGCTGTTCTCCAAAAGGATGGTAAATTGTTCGCCGGCGCGCAGTTTGCGGTTTTGCTGGTGCGGCGGCGCCATGACGGCGGGCGTGCGCAGCGGGCCCGAGGCGGCCATATACCAGCCTTGTTCGCTGCCCCATTGCGCGCCGACCGCTTTGGCGACGCCGACGAGTTCTAGGTCGGTCATGCCGGGGGCGGCGGCGTTGAAGACGGCCTTCATCATGGCGTCCTGCATGTTGCAGCTCTTGAACATCGCGGCGATTTCTTCCGCGCTTTTGACGGCGCGGATTTCATCGACGAAACCGGTGGCGTCGACGATGTCGGCGCCCGCAAGCGCGCCGCGCTTGAGATAATCGAGGAAGGCGTAGGGAATGTAGCCCATGCCGACGATTCCGACGCGGGCTTTCGCGTAGGGCTCCAGCGCTTTGGCCGCGAGCTCCGCGTCGTAAACGACGGAATAGCCCGCCGTGACGAAGCTCGGGGTTGAGAGCGCGCGCTTGATTCCGCGCCGCACGCCGTCGCCGCCGGGCGGCAACGTCTGATCGCCGTTGAGCGGCCCCTGACCGATCGTCGTCATGAGGTCGTCGCGAGGAAACACGACGGTGAAGGGATAGCCGTTGGTGGCGGGCAGGTCGGTGAAATATTTTACAGCGCCGCCCTGAAAATCGTTGTTGTTCTGCATCAGCAGAACATCAATCTTGCGATGCGCCATTTCCTTGCGGACGGCGGTCCAACGGCGTTCGAGTTCAGCGGTGGAAACGGGGGCGACGACGCGTTCGCTCATGGGGACCATGTGTTGTTCCTAACTTTGTACGAGATTGATCATGCCGGCGCGGTCGCCGCTTAGATACTTGCGCAAATTTTCCTCGATCACCGGCAGCGCATAGTCTGGATATTCGTCGAAGAAACCGCCGAGGTGCGGGGTGACGACGACGTTGTCCATGTCCCACAGCACGCTGTTGGGCGGCAACGGTTCCGTGGCGAAAACATCCAGCGCGGCGCCGGCGATGCGTCGGTTTTCCAGGGCCTCGATCAGAGCGGCTTCATCGACGACGCCGCCGCGCGCGAGGTTGACGAGGTAGGCCGTGGGCTTCATCGCGGCGATGGCGCGCGTGTCGATCAGGTGATGGGTCCGCTGATTGTGGGACGCCAGCAGCACGAGATGATCGGCCTGCGCTACGGCGTCGAGCAGGCGTTCACGCGGCGCGACGCTGTCGAATCCGGGCAGGTCGCGCGGGGTTGAACTCACGCCAATCACTTTCATGCCGAGCGCCTTGCAGCGCGGCGCGAGCGCTTCGGAGATCAGGCCGACGCCGACGATGACGCAGGTCTTGCCGTCGAGCGTGCGCGCGGGAGCGCGTTCCCACGCGTGTTTTTGCTGCGCCCGCATGGCGCGCGGCGCGTCGCGCGCCAGCCCCAACATGGCGCCAAGCGCGGCTTCGGCGACGGGCGCGCCGTGAATGCCCTTGATATTTGTAACCACCACGCCTTCGGGCAGCGAGGGCTGATCGGTGACGCCATCGACGCCGGATCCGAGCGCCTGCACCCATTTGAGCTTGTTGGCGAGTTTGAACACGCGGTCGGTCATCATCGGGCCGAAGGTCACGAGGATTTCGGCGTCGCCGATGAAAGCGTCGACCTTGCTGTGATGATCGACGACATCGACGCGCAGATCGCGCGAGACCGCGGCAATGCGGTCGCGATAGCGATTGCGAATCGCTTCCGGCAGGGTCAGTACGATCAGGACGTTCGGCATGGACGGGTCCTTGTCACGACTTCAGCGGTATTCGCCCAATTCCTTCACGGCGGCCTCGGAGAACGAGGCGTCCACCATCTTGTCGATATCCGCGGCGCGTTCCAGCAGTTTTTGCTCGACGTAGAAGGATTGCACGGAGGCGAGGAACTTTTTGTTGAGCCGCTGGTTCGGATCGAGGCCCGCGGGAAAGCTGTCGCGCACGACGGGAATCGGCACATTGGCGCCTTTGGCGATGATTTCGATGACCCTGTCCTTGTCGCGTCCCTTGCCGATGGCGTCGTTGTAGACGCGCACTCCGCGCATGTAGGCCTTCATGAAGTTGGTTGCGAGCGGCTTGTTGGCGGCGAATTGCTCGGAATAGACCAGCGGCACGATGCTGCCGCCGTCAGGCACGAATTCGATGAGGTCGGAAACGACGACCGCCAGCCTCTCCTGCACAGCGCGGGACAGAAACGGATCGATGCTCAGCGCGCCGTCAATGGCCTTGGACGCCAGCGCCGCCGCCTGATTAGGAAGCTGCACCTCGACATATTCGTAATCGACCAGATTCATTCCGTGCTTCTTGAAGAGTTCGGCGACCAGATAAAATCCGATGGAGGTGCGGCCGGGGCCGCCAATCCTCTTGCCGCGCAGGCTGGCCATGGTTTCGGCCTCGGTCGCTTTGACGAATTCAGGACGAGCGATCATGCGTGTCGCCGAAAAGCCGGGGCGCAGGCTCTGCTTGTCGCCGACAAGGCGTAGATTGATGTTGCGCTGGACCGACGCGAAAAGGCCCGGCGCGAGCGCAATGCCGGAAACCTCGATCGCGTTGGTGGCGGCTTCAGCCACCTGCGAGGGGATGGAGTTCTGCACGACCGTCGTGACGGCGATATTATATTCCCGGAAAAAGCCATAGGCGTCGGCGAGAAAGACGCCCGCGTCGGTGGCGCCGCCCAGGGACGAGTATTTGAGCTGGTTCAGCGCCGGCGATTGCGCCGAAGCGGGCAATCCCGCTGGCAACTGCGCCGCGAGGGCAAGAAACAGAGTGGCGAAGGTCAAACGGCTGTCGATTTTCATGTTTTCTCCGCGCTGGGGGAGGCGCTTTCAGCGGTTAACGGTCTCCAGGTCGAAACTGGCGAGTTTCTTATATTCGTCGATGATACCCAGAAGTTCGACCATGGGGATAACTTTTTCGATGTCGTCAAAACCCTCCGGCGCCCGCTCTTCGCACATGCGCACGATGCGCTCGGGCCCACCCTGACGATTGTGCAGGACGATCCGCGCGGTCTTCGGGCGGCGGTCATTTTCGTAGGCATGCAGCGCCGATTCGATATTTTCCTCGCTTTTCAAAGCATTAGCCAATGCATTTGCGTCGATGATGGATTGCGAGGCGCCGTTGGAGCCCAGCGGATACATGGCATGGGCGGCGTCGCCCATCAGCGTCGCTCGGCCAAAGGTCCATTGCGGCAGGGGATCGCGATCGACCATGGGAAACTCCCACACGGCGGGCGCTGATTTGATGAGTTCGGGCATATCGAACCAATCGAAACGCCAGTTCTCGTAGCGCGGCAGAAAATCGGCGATGTCGCCGCGCCGGTTCCAGTCTTCGCGCGCGAATCCCCTTGCGGGATCGATGAAGAACCGCGCCGCCCAATTCGTTAGCGAACACCCGCGGTCCATATGCGCTTTTGAAATGGGGTAGCCGATCAGCGTTTGCGCGCCGCCGGCCATAAAATGCGATCTCCCGGAGAGGAACGGCCTGGTCTCGCTCACAGCGCGGTAGATCAGCGCGCCATTCCATTTGGCGGGGCCTTCATCGGGATAGAATTGCTTGCGCACGGTGGAGTGAATGCCGTCGGCTCCGATGAGAATATCGCCTTTCGCCTGACGCTTTGCATCGCCGTTGGCGCGGTCGATGAAATGCGCGGCAACTCCGTCAGGCCTGTTTTCGAAGGCTTCGAGATGCCAGCCGAGGTGAATCCGGTCGGCGGAAATTCGCTCCCGCACAAGGTTCATCAGCGCGACCTGCAACTCGCCGCGATGGATCGAGATTTGCGGCCATTTGTAGCCCGCCGCAAGCCCGCGCGCGTCGGTCCAGATGCGCTGGCCAAACTTGTTGAAGAAAACCTGCTCCGAAGCGGAGACGCCGATCTCCAGCAGGCGCTCCATGGCCCCGAGTTCATCGAGATGGCGCACGCAATGGGGCAGCAGATTAATGCCGACGCCGAGCGGACGCACCTCGCGCGCGGATTCAAATATCCGCACGTCGATGCCGGCCTTGCGCAGTTCCAACGCGGCGACAAGTCCGCCGATGCCGGCGCCGACGACGAGCGCTTCCACCTTCACCTTGCGCGCGCCGCCTACCCGCGCATCGCGCGCCAGATTTTCTGCGGCGTCAGCGGCATTTCCAGTTTCGCCTGATCGGTTACGCCAATGGCGTTGGCGATGGCGTTGACGATCGTGGGCGGCGCCGCCGTGGTGCCCGCTTCGCCCGTCCCTTTGACGCCGAGCGGATTGGTCTTGCAGGCGACGGGATGATGCAGGGTTTTCATCTTCGGCAGATCGCCGGCGCGCGGCATGGTGTAATCCATCAGCGAGCCCGAGAGCACCTGGCCGCTGTCGCGGTCGTAGATGGTGTGTTCGCCAATCGCCTGGCCGATGCCCTGCGCAACGCCGCCGTGAATCTGACCGCTGACGATCGTGTCGTTGAGCACGATTCCGCAATCATCGACCGACGTGTAGGCGACGATGTCGACTTCGCCGGTTTCAGGATCCACCTCGACTTCCGCAATGTGGCAGCCGTTGGGGAAACTCGGGCCGGTCTTCACGTCGCCCTTGGTGTCGAGGGATTCGGGGATCACGCCCTGTTTGGCGAGTTCGAACGAACGCGTCGCGGCTTCGAACAGCGAGACTTGTCCGCCGCCGAGGCTGAACATGCCTTTCGAATATTCGACTTTTTCCTCCGCGCCTTGCAATAGAATCGCCGCGACCTTTTTACCCTTTGCGATGACGAGATCGGTGGAAACCGCAAGCGCGCCGCCAACGAGCATGGCGGAGCGCGACGCCACCGCGCCGAAGCCGGGAATGTCGCGCGCGCTGTCGCCGAAGCTCAGTTCGACATGGCCGCGCGGAATGCCGAAGCGATCCGCCAGCAATTGTCCAAAAACAGTGACATGGCCCTGCCCATTGGGCGTCGCGCCCATGCCGAAGGCGACTTTTTCGCCGGGGCCGAACTTGATCGTCGCGGATTCATCCATGACGCCCCCGGAGATTTCGACGAAACTGCCAATGCCGATGCCGCGCAATTTTCCGCGCGCCTTGGCTTCCGCCTTGCGCGCGGCAAAGCCCGCGTAATCCGCGGCTTTCAGCGCTTTCTCAAACACCGCCGGAAAATCGCCGCTGTCGTAGGTTACGCCGGTCGCCGACGCGTAGGGAATTTTCGACGCCGGGATGAGATTGCGGCGGCGGATCTCGGCGGAGTCGATGCCGGTTTTTGTCGCGGCGGCTTCGACGACGCGCTCCATAAAATGATTGACTTCTGGGCGCCCGGCGCCGCGGTAGGGTCCGATGGCGACCTTGTTGGTGAGGTAGCATTTCGTCGCGACCGAAATTTTGGGAATGTCATAGACGCTCGGCAAACAGCCGGAGATATGCACAGTCGGGCAATAGAGCGCGACGCCCGTCAGGTAGGCGCCCATGTCGGCTTCGCCGCGCACGCGCAGCGCCAGGAACTTGCCGTCCTTGTCGAGCGCCAGATCGACACGCCAGAGCGAATCGCGCGCTTGATTGTCGCTGACGAAGGATTCCGCGCGCGTCGCGGTCCAATGCACGGGCCGGCCCACCTTGCGCGCGGCGTAAAGCAGCGCTGGATATTCAGGATAACCGGAAGCCTTCATGCCGAAGCCGCCGCCGACGTCGTTGCTCAGCACGCGCAACTTGTTCGGCGGGATATTCATGCAGCCTATGGTCTGGCCGCGAATGCCGGCGACGCCCTGCGTGCCGGCCAGGAGGGTATAAAGGTCTGCCTCGGCGTCGTAGCTTGCGGTTGCGGTGCGCGGCTCCATCGAGACGACGCTGATGCGCTGATTGAAGGTCTCAACCGATGCGACATGGGCGGCGTTTTGGAAGATGGCGTCCATTTCGACTTTTTTTGATCCGTCCGGATCGGGCGGCGTGTGCCAGTCCAGGGTCAGATTGCCTGGCGCCTCCGGCCAGATTTGCGTCTTCGCGGCGATGGCGTCCTTGATATCGATGACGGGGGTCAGCGGTTCGTAATCGACATCGACGAGATCGGCGGCGTCGTTCGCCTGCGCGGCGGTTTCCGCGATCACGATGGCGATGAGTTCGCCGATGTGGTTGACGCGCTCCTTGGCGATGACGGGGCGGAACGGGCTGATGCCCCCTTTGCCGTTCCAGAAGGGCAGCGGCACAGCGCCGCTGACGGAACCGGGCTTGAACTCCGCGATATCGTCGGCGGTCAGTATGGCAATGACGCCCTTCGAGGCGCGCGCCGTTGCCGTATCGACGCCGCGGATATTGGCGCGGGCGTGGGTGGCGCGAACGAAGACAGCCGCGGCTGCGGAAGCGTCCTTCGTGTCGTCGGAAAAGCGGCCCTGGCCGCGCACCAGAGGTTCGTCCTCGATCCGTCCGGCCCAACCACCGCGCCGGTCGCCCGAATAGCCGTGTGCATCGTCCATCATGATTTCGCTTCCATCCCTGAGACCACCGGAACCACCTTAATGTTTAAGGCCGGGCGCAGAAAGGGGGGCTGGCGCAAAATGCCGCATCTTCATTTGCGCTGTTCGGGGAACGCGGAGCCGCTGGTTTCGTTGAATAGGCAGGGCCGTGGCGCGACGAAAGCTTTTGAGTCGGGAAGGCCTGTCGAAGGATCGTTGTTATGGCGGGGCGAACCGGATGCTTGCGATGACCATGAAGCCACAAGCGTCGGCGAACGTCGTCAAAGGCTGTGAGACCTTTTGTGTCAGTGAGGCTCCTTGTGTCAGTGAGACCTGGAGCGTCGTCGCGACGAAATCCCGGCGTTACAACGCGAGCCAGGGTCGAAAGGCGAACAGGGGTCTGCACTCGGGCCTTAACAGGGCTTTTCCAGTCGATGCGAGCGAGCCTTTGCCGGAAGCGTTGAACACGTTGCTTGCAGTAGTTGAAATAAAACTGAAATTATAATTATTGTAAATAAGTAGGTTTCTTTTAAATTATTTAGCTTTGCGTTGCACAAGCAACGTATCAAGGCATAATTTGGTATTTCCAATACAGAATTAAGGCGCTGGTGCAGGAGGCGCATGAACCCAAAACGGTGGGTGGCTCATTCCCGTTTGGCTGAAACGTGTGTAGATTCATGGGCGTGCCCCACAACTTGCGCGCTCCGGGCCACAACT
>JANYDZ010000355.1 GCA_025363375.1 Hyphomicrobiales bacterium | reverse complement strand
GCGGCCGGACAGATCGATTTTTTGCGCCCGCAGGAATCGCCAGACATGCTGGACGTGGATATCGCCGAGCGCGGCCGACAACAGCGGTCCCGTCCAGCTGGAATATCCGGGCGGCGGCTTTTCATCGAGAAGCGCCAGAATGCGCGCGTTGTGTTCGGCCCCGTATTTGGATTCCGCGCCCCGCTCGCCCGCGTCGACGAGACCGGCCATGCCGAGCCTGGCGAAGCGCACCCGCCATCCGCACACAGCGTTTCCCCCGATGTGATCCAGAGTGGATGATCAGGCGCGTTCAAACCTGATTTTTTGCGCGCCATCCCAGAGCACGCTTTTGCCGAGCGCCGGCAGGTGCTCAAGGCCGGAGGTCAAAGTCATAAAATGATTGCCGGCGAGCTGGCCGGCCTTGCTGGCGAATTGCACGCCGCCGTAGGCCAGCAGGATTTCGGTTTCGCTGACGCCGCCCGGATACAGAATGATCTGCCCGGGAGCGGGATAACTCGTGGCGTTTTCGTAGCCGACGCCGAATTTCAGGTCGCCCAGCGGAATCCAGACGCCCTCGCCGCTCCAGCGCACGTGGATGATCTTGCTCTCGAACGGCAAATGACGCCGGAACGCCGCGCAGGTTTCCGGCGCGAGCCCGTCTTCGAACCGGGCCGCAAAAACAAAATTGCCCGCCGTGACGCGAAGTTCGCTCATATCCAGGACTCCTGTTCGAAAAATGCGTCCGCGCTTTATCATTTCACGGATGTTGCGCAAGCCCCGTCATTTACATCTTCAAACACATCGCCGCTTCCCTTCAAAGCGCCTTGGTCGAAACTCGACATCGCGGCGCAGTTAACGCCAATCCTTCACTGCGCGCAATCGCCAGAGCCGCGGCGGCGCGACGCGTTCCAGGACAAGCTGCTTCGACCGCAGCCAAGCGAGCCGAAAGCCACCGCCCGGCGGGATCGCTTGACGATGGCTTGGCTTGACGGTGGCTTGGCAAGGTCATACGCGTTGTCGCCGCGTGGCTCCAAGCGCCGCGTTGAGGGGAAGGACATGTTCGTCAACCGCCGCACGGTTCACATTGAATGGGGCGATTGCGACCCGGCCGGCATCGTATTCTATCCGCGCTACTTCGCCATGTTCGACGCCTCGACGATGATGCTGTTCGAGGCCGTCGGTCATAAAAAGCTCGACCTGATGGCCAAATATGATTTTCGCGGCTGGCCCATGGTCGATACACGCGCCAGGTTCATGATCCCTTCAAAATTCGGCGACGATATTGTCATCGAGACGCAGGTCCGGGCGTTTCGCCGCTCCAGCTTCGACATCGAGCACAGGGTCTTGAAGGACGGCAAGCTCGCCATCGAGGCGTTTGAAACGCGCGTGTGGACCGGCGCCCATCCCCTCGATCCCAATGCGATGAAATCGACGCCCGTTCCGGCGGAAATCGTCGCGGCCTTGAGTCAATCATAGAATTCACGCACAATCACAAGCGCGCAAGTTTGGAGAAAAAAATGAGACTGCAAGCAAAATTTCTTGGCCCCGTCGCCGTGTTGGCCTTTGCCATGGCCGCTCCCGCCTTCGCCGATGTGAAAATAGGCATCACGATTTCGACCACGGGTCCGGCGGCCGCGCTGGGCATCCCCGAAAAGAACATGATCGATCTCTGGCCAAAGGAAATCGCCGGCGAGAAGCTGAACGTCATCGTGCTCGACGACGCGGGCGACCCTTCGCAAGCCACGACCAACGCGCGCCGCCTCATCACCGACGACAAGGTGGACGTCATCATGGGTTCGTCCACCACGCCGCCGACCGGCGCCGTCGCGGGCGTGGCGCTCGAGTCCGGCATTCCACACTTCGGCCTCGGCCCGATCGGCTTGCCGCCCGAACGCATGCGGGTCACCTTCATCATGCCGCAGGACGTCAAGCTCATGGCGGCGGCTCTGTTCAAGCACATGAAGGCGAACAAGATCGCGACCGTCGGCATGATCGGCTTTTCCGATTCCTGGGGCGATCTGTGGATCGCGCAGTTCAAGGCCCTCGCCGAGCCGATGGGCCTGAAACTCGTCGCGGACGAGCGTTACGGACGCGCCGACACCTCCGTCACCGGCCAGGCGCTGAAGCTCGTGGCGGCCAAACCCGACGCCATTCTCGTAGCGGCCTCCGGCACTGGCGCGGCATTGCCGCAGCTCGCCCTGCGCGAGCGGGGATTTTCAGGTCTGATTTACCAGACGCACGGCGCCGTCACATATGATTTCATCCGCATCGCCGGCAAATCGGCCGAGGGCGTGATCATGGCCTCCGGCCCCGCCGGCGTCGCCGATCTTCTGCCGGCCGATCATCCCACGAAAGCCGCCGGGGTCGCCTTCATCAACGCTTATGAAGGCAAGTACGGCAAGGATTCGCGCAACCAGTTCGCCGCGCACGCGAATGACGCGCAGTTGATCCTGCAACGCGTCATTCCCGCCGCGTTGAAGAGCGCCAGGCCCGGAACGACGGAATTCCGCGCCGCCGTTCTGAAGGCGCTGGAAACAGAAAAGGAAATTGTCGCCGCGCACGGAGTCTACAATTTCACGCCGACGGACCATTCCGGTCTCGACGAGCGCGGCGCCGTCGTGATCACCGTCAAGGACGGCAAGTTCGAGATGTTGAAGTAGCCGACATACCGCCTGCCGCCGCGCGTCAAGCAGGATCTGTATGCGCCCGATTGTTCGCGACCCCTTGCTGCTGTTCGCGCCGCCGCGCGTCGAATGCGTTCGCGTGAATGAAACAACAACGCTGGTGAAATCTCCCGTCCCGCCGCGTCCGCACGCCCGATGCACGGGCGACTGGCTCGCGGCGTGGGCGAGCGAGACGCCGGAGCGCGTGTTCCTGCGCGAGCGCGACACCGGCGGGAAATGGCGGGAGATATCCTACGCCGGAGCGCTCACGCGCGCGGAAGCCATCGCTGAGTGGTTGTTGGCCCATGACCTCGAGGCCGGGCGGCCCCTCGTCGTATTGTCGGACAACAGCATCGACCACGCGCTTCTGATGCTCGCCGCGACCCATGTCGGGATTCCCGTTGCGTCGATCTCGCCTGCCTATTCGTTGATGTCGACGGATCACGGCAAACTAAAAGCTATCATCGCATTGCTCAAACCCGGCGCGATATACGTCTCCGACGCCGCGCCATTCGCGCCGGCCCTGAGAGCTGTCGCCGGCCTGCATAACGCGGCGCTCATCGCCGGCGCGGGCGTTGAAAGCGCTCCGGGAGCCGTCTCTTTCGAGACCTTGTTGAAGACGCCCGCTACAAGCCGCGTCACTGACGCTTTCGCCCGCGTTGGCCCGGAGACAATCGCGAAAATCCTGTTCACCTCGGGTTCAACCGGCGATCCCAAGGGCGTCATCAACACGCAGCGCATGCTGTGCGCCAGCCAGGAAGCCAAGGCGCAGCTGTGGCCCTTCGTCGAACACACGCCTCCAGAAATTCTGGACTGGCTGCCGTGGAGTCACACGTTCGGCGCCAACCACAATTTCAATCTTGTTTTACGCAACGGCGGCACGCTAACCGTCGACGCCGGCAAGCCCGCGCCCGGCCGCTTCCAGCCGACCCTCGACAATCTGCGCGAACTGTCGCCCAACATCTATTTCAACGTGCCGCGCGGCTTCGACATGCTCGTCGCCGCGTTGCAGCGGGATGAGGCGCTTCGCCACGCTTTTTTCGCCCGATTGCAGGTTATTTTCTACGCCGGCGCCGCCTTGCCGCAAACCACATGGGACGACCTGAACGCGCTCGCGCTTGCGACGGTCGGCGCCCCGGTGGCGATGGTCTCGGCCTGGGGCTCGACTGAAACTTCGCCGCTCGCCTCCGATTGTCATTTCCAGGCCGAGCGCTCCGGCGTCATTGGTCTGCCCGTGCCCGGCGTCGAATTCAAACTGCTGCGAAGCGGCGATAAACAGGAAATTCGCGTGCGCGGCCCCGTCGTCACGCCCGGCTACTGGAAGCGCGCCGATCTGACGCAAGCGGCATTCGACGAAGAGGGTTTCTATCGCATCGGCGACGCCGTAAAATTTATCGACGAAACGCGCCCGGAAAAGGGCCTGCTGTTCGACGGCCGCGTCACCGAGGATTTCAAACTCACGTCGGGCACCTGGGTCAGCGTCGGGACCTTGCGCGTGCGCGGGCTCGAGGCGCTCGCGCCGCTCGCCGACGATATCGTCGTGACCGGTCACAACAGGGCCGCGCCGGGCTTCCTGGTGTTTCCAAACGCCGCGGCGTGCCGCGCGGCGGCTGGATTGGCGGGGACCGCGCCAATCACGGAGGCGCTGAATCATCCCGCCGTCGTGGCGCGCGTCCGGGACGGCCTCGCCATGCTTCGCGCAACGGGCGGGGGCTCCTCGGCCTACGCGGCGCGCGCGCTGCTTATGAACGAGCCGCCTTGCGTCGACGCGGGAGAAATCACCGACAAGGGCTATATCAATCAGGCCGCGGTTCTGACCCGGCGCGCGGCTTTGGTTGAAACGCTCTATTCGGACGATGTCGAGGTCCTGCGCCCGGCGGATTGACGTTGCGCGCCACTGGCCCCGCGCCTTATCCATTGAGCTTGCGCAGCAGCGTCATCAACGCCGCCTTGCCGCCAGGGCCAAGGCGCGCTTCGTTGCCGGCTTCGAGTTCATCCTGCTTAAGGAGCGCCCGCTCCAGCAATTGCTCGCCCTTTTTGCCGAGGTGAAGCGCGTACGAACGTTTGTCGGAAATCCTGCGTTCCACGAGGCCGCGCTTTTCCAGCCGGTCGATCATGGCGACAAAATTGGCGCGCTGAACGCCAAGAAGCGCGGCGACCTCGCTTTGATTGAGCCCCGGATTTCTCTGAATGACAAGCAAGACGCTGAATTGCGCCGGACGCAGATCAAGAGCTTCGAAACCGCGGATGAATTCCTCGAACACAAATATCTGCGAGCGCCGCAGCGCGTAGCCAAGATAGGTGTCGAGAGGCCCGATATCCGGCTTTGACGCGGCATTCTTCCCATTGGGTTTTCGCATTGCGATTTTCGCCACGCAGGTCCCGTTCGCGCAAGTCCCGTTCGCGCACTATGCAACAAACGATATAGGGTATAACAATTTGAGAAGGATACAAGTCGGGGCACGCGACGCGCCAGCGCCGCGACATCGGGGCGGACATGGATACGACAATCCTCCTTTTCCTGTTGCAGGATGGCCTGACCAACGGCGCGATTTACGCGTTGCTCGGGTTGGCCCTCGTGCTGGTTTTCGCGGTGACCCGCGTGATCTTCGTGCCGCAGGGTGAATTCGTCGCCTATGGAGCGTTGACGCTCGCGACATTCGACGCCGGCCGCGCGCCCGGCACGGCCTGGCTCGGCCTTGCCTTCGGTCTGGCGGCGACCGCCAGCGAATTGAGTTCGGAGCGCCGACGCGTCGGATTGCGCCGTCTGCTGCAAAGCCTGGCGAGCACGACGGCGGTTCCGCTGCTGGCGGCGGCCGCGGCCTTCATCGTCGCGCCCATGCGCCCGCCCTCATGGATCTCGGTGCTGCTGACCCTGGCAATCATTGTCCCCATGGGTCCCAATCTGTATCGCATCGCCTTCCGACCGCTGGCGGACGGTTCCGTTCTCACGCTCTTCATCGCTTCCATCGGCGTGCACTTCGCCATGACGGGGCTCGGTCTGGTGTTCTTCGGCGCCGAGGGCGTGCGCGCCAGGCCTCTGTCCGACCTGGTGTTTTCCGTCGGGCCGATACCAGTCACGGGCCAGACGCTTTTCGTTTACGCGGCGACCATCCTGGCGATGACGGCGCTCGCGTTGTTCTTCGGGCGCGCCTTGCTCGGCAAGGCCCTGATCGCGACGGCGATGAACCGGCTTGGCGCGCGGCTCGTTGGCGTACGCACCGAAATGTCCGGACGCCTCGCCTTCGCGCTCGCCGCGCTCATCGGCGCGCTCTCGGGCGTTCTGATCGCGCCGATGACCACGATTTATTACGATACGGGGTTTCTCATCGGGCTCAAGGGCTTCATCGCCGCCATCATCGGCGCGCTCGCCTCCTATCCCGTTACGGCGCTGGCCGCGCTCGCCGTCGGGATTATCGAATCTCTGGCGTCGTTCTTCGCCAGCAATTTCAAGGAGGCCATCGTTTTCACGCTGATCATTCCCGTGTTGCTCTGGCTGTCCCTGGCGCACGGACCGGCGGACGCGGAGGAGGGCCATTGAGCGCGCCCGGTTCCCACAAACGGCGCAAATTCGCCGGCGGCTTGCTGGTTCTGCTGTTCGCGCTGCCGTTTATTCCCGGCGTGCCGGTTTACTGGTTCACTCTGCTCGACAACATGGGCATCGCAGCGCTCGTCGTCATCGGTCTGGTGATGCTGACGGGCGTCGGCGGCATGACGTCCTTCGGTCAGGCGACCTTCTGCGGCTTCGGCGCGTTCACGACGGCGGTGTTGACGACGCGCTATGGCGTGTCGCCATGGCTGACGCTGTTTTGCTCGATCGTCGTGACCCTCGCCGCGGCGGCCGTCGTCGGCCTCATCACCGTAAGATTGTCCGGTCACTTTCTGCCGCTTGGCACGCTCTGCTGGGGTCTGGCCATTTATTTCCTGTTCGGCCGCCTTGAGTTTCTGGGTCGGCACGACGGCGTCGCCGCGATTCCACCGTTGAATTTTCTTGGGCTGGCGCTGACCGACAGCCGTTCAATATTCTACGTGATCTGGAGCTTCGTTGTGCTGGCGGCGCTGGGCGCAGCCAATCTGCTTGATTCGCGCATCGGCCGCGCCATTCGCGCGCTGCGCGGCGCGAGCGTCGCGGCGGAGGCCTTTGGCGTCGATACCGCGCGCATCAAGCTTGTCGTCTTCCTTTACGCGGCCGTGCTGGCGGGCGTCTCAGGCTGGCTCTACGCGCACATGCAACGCGCCGTGAATCCGACGCCCTTCGGCGTCAACCAAAGCATCGAATATCTGTTCATGGCCGTGGTCGGCGGCGCGGGCAGCGTCTGGGCCGGCTTGCTTGGCGCGGGACTCGTGACGTTGCTGAAGGAAACGTTGCAGCGCGTCCTGCCGTTTCTCGCCGGCGCGCAGGCGAGTTTCGAACCCATCGTCTTTGGCGTGGCGCTGGTGTTGACGCTGCAAAAGGCGCGCGGCGGATTGTGGCCGTGGTTCGACTCGTTGTTGCCGGCGCCGGACGCACCGCCGCGTCCGCCGGACGTTCCTGCTCCAGCGGCAAGGCCGCAACCCCGGCGCGGCGACGCGCTGCTGATTGTCGACAAGGCGCGCAAACAGTTTCAGGGGCTTGTCGCCGTCAACGATGTCAGCTTCACCGTGAAGGCCGGAGAAATCACCGCCCTGATCGGACCCAACGGCGCGGGCAAGAGCACCACGTTCAATCTCATCACCGGCGTGCTGCAAGCGACCTCGGGCCAAATCACCTTCCGTGGCGAGCGCATCGAGAAAGCGCGGACGCCCGCCATCGCCCGGCTTGGCATCGCGCGCACGTTTCAACACGTGCGCATACAGGGCGACATGAGCGTGCTGGACAATGTCGCGCTGGGAGCCCACTCGCGGGGGTCCGCCGGCGTGCTGAGGGCCGTGCTGCGCCTCGACCGCGACGAGGAACGCCAGTTGATGGCGCAAGCCGCGCGGCAGATCGAACGCGTCGGGCTGGGGAACACGATGCGCCAGCCCGCCGCATCGCTTTCGCTCGGACAATCGCGCATCCTTGAAATCGCCCGGGCGCTCTGCCTCGATCCGGTTCTCCTGTTGCTTGACGAGCCCGCCGCCGGCCTGCGCCACATGGAAAAGGAAAAACTCGCGCAGCTGTTGTCGCAACTGCGCGACGAAGGCATGAGCGTGCTGCTGGTCGAACACGACATGCGCTTCGTCATGGGGCTCGCCGATCAAATCACCGTGCTGGATTTCGGCGTCAAGATAGCGGAAGGCGCGCCGATGGACATTCAGCGCAATCCCGCCGTGATCGAAGCGTATCTGGGAGGAGAGGCATGAACGCGCCGCTTCTCGAAATTTCAGATCTCCATGTCGCCTATGGCAAGGTCGAGGCCGTAACCGGCGTCGACATCGCCGTCGCCGAAGGCGCCATCATCACGGTGATCGGCGCCAATGGCGCGGGCAAAACGACCTTGCTCAACGCCATCATGGGCGTGCTGCCCTCGCGCGGCGGCATCCGCTTTGCCGGCGAGGCGATCGATCAAACGCCGCTCGAATCGCGCGTCACGGGCGGCATGTGCCTTGTGCCGGAGCGGCGTGAATTGTTTTCCGGCATGGCGGTCGAGGACAATCTGCTCCTCGGCGGCTTTCTGCGCACAAGGGTTGAGCGGGCGCAAACGCAGGAAGAGGTGTTCACACGGTTCCCGCGCTTGAAGGAACGCCGCCGTCAGCTCGCTGGAACGCTGTCCGGCGGCGAGCGGCAAATGCTCGCCATGGGACGCGCGTTGATGGCCCGGCCAAAGCTGCTGATGCTGGACGAACCGAGTCTCGGCCTCGCGCCGCGCATCGTCGCCGATGTGTTCGAAATCGTCGGCGCGTTGCGCGATTCCGGCGTTTCGATCCTGCTCGTGGAACAAAACGCGCGAGCGGCCCTGCGCCTCGCCGACCACGCCTATGTGATGGAACTGGGTTGCGTCGTCATGCAAGGCAAAGCGAGCGAGATGATCGCCGACAAGCGAATCATCGAGACATATCTTGGCGGGACGCACAACGCCGACCTGGCTTGATCGCCGTGGCCGAAATCGTGTTCGAGACGGCAGCCGTTGTTCTGCAGACGTAGAACGTCCCGTCTTCGATTTTCCAGCGCGCCCGGGCGCGTGACGGCCGCGAGAAAGTTGCCGCCGGCCGCCTTGACGGCTGCGCAACGCGGTTTCGGCTCACTTTCCCGTTCTGGATCCCGGGGCGCTGCTTGAGACGGCCGGCGGCGCTGAAACGCTGCGTGGAGACGCCGCGTCCTTTGGCGTCTTTGGGATGGGCGCCACCGTCTTGTTGGAGTCCTGGAGCTTGGCGCGCGCCACGCGTTTCACGGCGCCTTGCCTCCCGGCAATGGCGGATGGCGTCGTTTTATTTCCAATGACGGGAGGGAGAAATTCCACGCGCTTTAAACGCTTGACCGCCGTCGTTTTCGAGGGCGGTTGTTTTTTGCCCGCCAGAGACACTTTTGACGGCCGGATTTGCGTCGTCGCGACCGGCGCGACGGGCGGGGGCTTCTTGTTCTGTTTCACCGCCGGACCGGAAGGCGCCGGCTCCATCTCGATCCCGAACAGCGCCTCGAGATCATCGTCCGCCAGCACGCGTTCGCTCGCGCGTCCCAATTGCGTCATCGGCGCGTCCGCGCCCGCGTTGCCGATCATGTCCGCGCGATCGACGCCGCGCAAGGTGAACAGCAAGTCGGGCGCGTGATCCAGCCTCGCGCCCGCGCCATACATGACCGCCGCCACGTGCTTGCACATGCGCGCGCCGTCCGGGCACGAGCACGACATTTTGATCTCTTTCGGCGCGGGGAAAAGCCCGTCGCCCTGGCGGCACACACGCTCCATCACGTTCTTCGACAGTTTACCCCGCAGCAATTCGACGAGCGAGGCGATGGCGCCGCGGCAATCCCCGCAAATTGCCCGCCAGCTTTTTGGTTCCATCGTGGCGATGTCGATTCCGACCTTGTAGATTTCCGACCCGCTAACCATCGCGCGGACGTTGCCGCGCCCGATTTGCAGATCGACGACAGAGCCGTTGCGCACATATGTGCGGCCGCGCGGCAGGCGGTTCTCGTAGTCGGAATAGCGCTCGAGGTTTTCGCACCACGCCTTGCCCCAGAAATTGCGCGCAATCGCGCGCCCTTCGATGACCACGGGCGAGATTTTCCGGCCATCCTTTTCGAGCTTCTTCATTTCCCGCGCCGCTTTCTGACGGCGTTGGGCGACGGGCACATAGGGAGCGTAGCGGTAAAAACTCATGTGTTGGCCCCTTCCATCATGGCTGCGTCAAGATCGAGAGCGACGAGCGACAGCAATTCACGGTCGCTCATTTGCGTGAGATTGATCTCGCCGCCCGCGCTCAGAAAATCTTCCGCCAGTTCGCGTTTTGATTCAATCAGCAGATCGATTCTATCCTCGATGGTGCCGCGACACACAAATTTGTGAACGAGCACATTGCGTTTTTGCCCAATGCGAAAGGCGCGGTCCGTCGCCTGGTTCTCCACCGCCGGATTCCACCAACGGTCGAAATGCACGACATGCGAGGCGCTCGTGAGATTGAGGCCGGCTCCACCCGCTTTGATCGACAGCACGAAGAACGGCGCGCGCTCGTCTTCCTGAAACTTTTTCACCAGTTCCTTGCGTTTCGCCACCGGCGTGCCGCCATGAAGGATCAAACCCGGACGGCCAAACACCGCGGCGAGCATTCTCTCGATCGGCGGGATGATCTCCTTGAACTGGGTGAAGACCAGCAGCTTTTCCTGGCGGCTCGCGACCGTCTCGGCGATTTCGCGCAGGCGCGCGAATTTGCCGCTGTCCTCCTCGTCGTACGCGCCGTCGCCAAGCCATTGCGTCGGGTGATTGCAAATCTGCTTGAGACGCATGAGCATCGACAAAACGAGACCGCGCCGGGCGATTCCTTCATCCGATTCCTTCAGGCGCTCTTCGAGTTCGGCGACGGCGCCGGCATACAACGCCGCCTGTTTGCGCGACAGATGGCAAAACGCCTTGACTTCGGTCTTGTCGGGGAGGTCGGCGATGATGCTTTTGTCCGTCTTCATCCGGCGCAGGATGTAAGGCTGCACCAGCTTGCGCAGCGGCGCGTAGGAAACATGGGGCTGGGAAGCCAATTGTTTGACAAAATTGGCGAAGGCTTTCGACGATCCCAGCAGTCCCGGATTGACGAAATCGAAAATCGACCAGAGATCGCGCAGATTGTTTTCGATCGGCGTGCCCGTGAGAACAATGCGTCCCCTGGCTTTCAGGGATTTCACCGCGCGCGTCTGTTTGGCGTTCGGATTTTTAATCACCTGCGCCTCATCCAGAACGACAAGCCGCCATTGCGTTTCCTCGATCCATTTTTGCCGCGACAACGTCGCGTAACTCGTCACCACGAGATCGACATCATCGAGCCCCTCGGCTGTCACGCCATGCAAGTCCGCCGCGGACAGGAACGAGGGATGGGCGATCAATATTTTGAGCCCAGGCGTAAAACGTGCGGCTTCCGTCGCCCAATTGCCCAACAGCGACGCCGGCGCCACCAGCAGGCTCGGCGTTTTCCGGCCGGTTTTTTCCCGCGAGCGATCCAGACTTGCGAGCAGGGCCAGAACCTGAATGGTTTTGCCGAGCCCCATGTCATCGGCAAGGCACGCGCCCAGGCCCAGCCGCATCAGCAGGTGAAGCCAGCGCAATCCCGTTTGCTGATAGGGCCGCAACGTCGCCTTCAATCCCGCGCCCGGATCGACGTTTGCCAGACCCTCGGGACTGCGGCATCCCTCAAGCGCCTGCGCAAGCCAGTCGCCCGCGGCGACATGCGCCCACCGGGCCGTCGGCGCGGCGCCGGCGGGCGCGCCAATGTCCGCCCCCGCCAGCAGCCGCATGGCCTCGCGGAAGGGCAGCCCCTCTTTCTCGGCAAGCCGTTCAACCGCCTGAAACCTGTCAAGCGCGGCCTGCAGCTTTGCGGAATCGACTTCAACCCATTTTCCGCGCAGCAACGCGAGGCCGTGGGTCGACGACAGCAGCTCATTGATCTCGTCGATCGTCAGCCGCTCGCCATCGAGACTCACGCTCACCTGAAAATCCAGCATGGCGTCCGCGCCCAGAAGCGACGGCGATGTCGATCCGACGCTCGCCTCGACGGATGCGCGGCTCGGCCGGTTGGCGCGCCAGTTGGCGGGCATGCGAACGACGAGGCCGGCGCGTTCCATCGCCTCGCTATCGTGGAGAAAGCGCACGGCGTCCCGCGGCGTCCATTTCAGGGGATGAAAAATTTCCCCGGCGTCGACAATGTTTTTCAACCACGCGCAAGTCTCGCTGGCCTGCTGCACAGGAGCCAGCAATTGCAACAGCCCGGCTTTGTCGCCAGCGCCGGAAAATTCGCGCAAGGCTTGCCCGAGCGGTTGATGGCGCAGGGTCCCGTTCGTCGAAAGGCCGGACGTATAGGTTGCCATGAAGGCGAAAGGAAAATCCGCGTCGCGGCGATTTTCCGCAAGATTGAAATGCACCCGTCCGACGAGACGCCAGCGATTGTCGCGGCTTTTCAGAAAGTCCTGAAGAGGAAGTTTGCTTTCCGCAAGTTCGATTTCAAGAGCGCTTCGCATCCCCCGCCAAAGCGCCGCCAATACATCCGGGCGCAGATACTCGCCGCCTTGCATTGGCGGCGCCGCGTCGATCAGAGCGGCAAAGCCGCTCGCGGACGGGGCCGCCATGGCAATTCTTTCGGCGCGTTCCGCATTCTCCCCAAGCGCGCACAGCCCGGCGACAAAGCGCATGGCGAAATCCCGCCACCACGCAAAGTCCGGCGGCAGGGAGCCTCCCGTCTCGCCGGCGCCAAGTTGTAAAAGTCCGTGTCCGGGCCCACGCGCAAATCGGCTTTCCAGCCGTTCGGCAAGCGCGTGATCCAGCTCGAATTCGCCTCCGGCCTGTTCAAGCCGTAGCGAACCCTGCGGCGTCACCACGGGAATGAGCGCGTGCGACATTCTGGACAATCTGGCTGCTTCCGCTCTTTAACCTTTCGCGTAGCATGAAACAGCCAAAGCCGATTTGGATCTTTTCACGTGATTCACAGGATAAAGCGGAATCGTTTCTCCCCGCCTTTTCAAATCATGCCTTAGGCCCTGCGCCACCCCATTTCGGTCGTTCCATATTGTCCCGGCGCAACCGGGGCCTGATTACGCCCCTCGTGGCGCGCGCGGATCTGGGATCCGGCCTTGGGATCGGACCTTTGCGTCGAGGCTGCGCATGCGCGATAGCAAGTCCGGGGACCCAATCAGGCGTGACGAATGGTCGAGACGAGCTTCGAAAATGTTTACGGCGAGCTCTTACCCGAGCTGGTCCCGGTCAGTGGCGGCGCCGCGCAATATTCGCCGCTCCATCCCGGCGCGCGGGATTTAGGCGAAGTCGATGCCGCGTCCCTGGACGGTCTCGCCATGCTTGCTCCCCCCGGCACGGTGGAGCGGCGTCATGCCATGGCGCAGGCGCTGCGCGCCTTGTCGCCGCGGGCGCGCCTGACCGTCCTTGCGCTGAAGGACAAGGGCGGATCGCGGATCGCGCGGGAATTGTCGGAACTCGGCTGCCTCGTTCAGGAAACATCGCGTTCACACCACCGGATTTGCGTCACAACCGGGCCGGGCGACGTTGCGGCGATCGCGGCGGCGCTGCGGGAAGGCGCGCCGCAATATGTCGAAGCCCTCGGCCTCTGGTCACAGCCGGGTGTTTTCAGCTGGAACCGGATCGACCCCGGCAGCGCCTTGCTGCTGGCGCATCTTCCGGCGCTGTCCGGCAGCGGCGCCGATTTCGGCTGCGGCATAGGCATATTGGCGCGCGCGGCGCTCGGCTCCCTGAAGGTCACGCGGCTCGCGATGCTCGACATCGACCGTCGCGCCGTCGAAATGGCGCGGCGCAACATCGCCGACGACCGCGTCCGGTTCGTCTGGGCGGACGCGCGCGCGGACTCCGCGCTGACCGGGCTCGACTTCGTGGTGATGAATCCGCCATTCCACGAAGGCGGCGCGGAAAACCGGGTGCTGGGCCAGGGGTTCATCCAGCGCGCGGCGGCGGTCCTGCGCAGGGGCGGGACGTGCTGGCTGACAGCCAACCGTCATCTGCCCTATGAAGCGGTCCTGAAGGCGCTGTTCGCGAGCGTAAATCTCATCGCCGAATCCGGCGGCTACAAGGTCTATCAGGCGCGCAAATGACCCAGCCAAAATCGATGCGTCTCGACCGCCTGCTCGCCAATCTCGGCTATGGCTCGCGCCGCGAGATGCAGATGCTTGCGCGCAACGGCTGGATCAAGCTCGACGGGCAGGCCCTGCGCGGGATCGATCAGCGCGTGCCGCTGACGCGGGAATTCGCCGCGCGGCTGAACATCGACGGCGAGGCCATCGATCCGATCCCGGGCCTTGTCCTGATGCTGCGCAAACCTGTGGGCGTCACCTGCTCGCACAAGGAGGCCGGCGAGCTTGTGTATCGCCTGCTGCCCGAACGCTGGCGGCGGCGCGATCCCGCGATTTCGACCGTCGGGCGGCTCGACAAGGAAACGTCGGGCCTCTTGCTGATGACCGACGACGGCGCGTTTCTGCACAAGGTCATTGCGCCGCGCGCGCATATCCCCAAGCGATATCTGGCGACGCTCGAATCGCCGTTGCGCGGCGATGAAGGGGGGGTGTTCGCGTCCGGGACGCTTATGCTCGAAGGCGAAGAAAAGCCGCTTTTGCCGGCGTTTTTCGAGATTATTTCACCCTGCGAAGCGGCGGTCACCATAACCGAAGGACGCTACCATCAGGTGCGCCGCATGTTCGCGGCGGTGCACAATCACGTCAAGGCGTTGCAGCGGGTCTCCATTGGCGGCCTGAACCTGCCGGACGATCTTGAACCCGGCGCCTTTCGCGTGCTCGACGAGCGGCAATGCGCGGCGATTTTCGCGGGGGCCGCCGCCTCGAGCGGCCATTCGGGTTAGCCGATACCGGGGGCTGGCCCCGGGATGGCCTTTGCGGGCCCCGGGATGACCTAGGGATGGTATCGTGAACATAGGCGCTACCCCCCTAGCTTAAAGGAATATTAGCCGCGTACGGCCATCCTAAGCGGTTTAAAAGCCATAGGGCATTTTGACCGCCGGCGCGCCGGCTTCGAGGAAGCCGGGCGGCGCGGATTTTGCGCTCCGTCCTCCGCCAGAACTCCGGTTCACAGGACCGCCCGATTACTTTAGCTTTTTGCCCCTGCGCAAGGAGGCAAACATGAACAGCGACGGCAGCGTAAAAATCCCCGCCAGGAACGCCAATTACGTGAAGATCGACGAAATCCCCTGGGAGACGACCAGGCTTCCGGGTTCCGAGCGCAAGGTGCTTTATCACGACCCCGCGACGGGCGCCTCCACGGTGCTGTTCCGCATGGCGCCCGGCGGGGTGGTGCCGTTTCACGAGCATCCAGAGCTTGAGCAGACCTATATGCTGGAGGGACGCCTCGTCGACGACGAAGGCGAATGTACCGCGGGCAATTTCGTCTGGCGCCCGGGCGGCAGCCGGCATACCGCCTATTGCCCCGACGGCGCGCTCTTCATTGCGTTCTTCCAGAAGCCCAGCCGGCCCATCAAGGAGGGCGACGCTTAAGCCGCCCGCACACCAGGATTTGTCGACGGGATACGAAAAACGAAGCGCTTGAGAACCGGTGTATTCCAGGCCTCACCGCGCGATCATCTCGGCGGGCTTGAGCGCGCTGCGCAGGCGGCCCTGTGTTTTCATGACGTCGATCCACCAGGTGATCGAATCCGGCGTCGCCTTGTTGCTCATGTGCGGAAACGGCAGCGCGTCGATCACGGTTTGCGGCAGGTTGAGGTGCGGCTGGATGAGGTTGCGCGCCTCTTGTTGATTGACGTTCCCCCAGGCGATGGCTTCGTCAATCGCCGCGCTGAAGTTTTTGACCGCCTCTTTGTTCGCGGCCGCCCATTCGCGCGTCGCGACATAGGAGATGCCGAGCTTTTCATCGGCGAGCCCGTCCATGAAACGCGCCGCGAGCCTGCCCGTGCCGACCTGCAGCACGCGCGTGAGAAAAGGTTCGACGACGACCGCGCCATCGACGGTTTTGCCTTTCAGCGTATCGCTTGTCTGCGGGCTCGATATCTCGACGAATGCAACCTTCTTTTGATCGACGCCCTTGTCCGCCAGCCATTTGCGAAACAGCACTTCGACGGAAGAGCCAAGGCCGGGAATAATGATTTTTTTGCCTTCGAGACTCTGTGGCCCGTCATAGGGAACGTCCTCGCGCGTGACGTAGGCGATGCCGGCTCCCATGCTCGGCGTCGTCGTGGAGCCCGCGATCAACTGGAGATCAAGACCTCCGTCAACGGCCTGGATAAACACCGCGGCGTTGGGGGCGCCCACCTGTATGGCTTTCGCCAGCAACGCGGCGGGGATCGTCGGGTTCAGCGGAATGATGGTGAAGGACACATCGAGGCCGCGTTTTGCGAAGAAGCCTTTTTCTTTCGCGATAAAGGCCGGCATGACATCGGCCAGAGGCGTTGTGCCGATGTTGATCTTGACGGGATCGGCGGCGCGGGCTGGAGCGGCAGCCGATGCGCAGAGGGCCACGGCGCAAACGCGCGCGATTGTCTGGAAGATGCGCTGCAAGTCCGTCCTCTATTGTTCGCGCGCCCGCCCGCATTCCAGCGGACCTTCAAAAACGTAGATGAATAATCCGGCGAACGCAAAGTCCGCGCGCCCTGCGACAGGCTTTGTTGACTCCCGTGGGACGGCGCAGCAAGCTCTCGAGGAATTTCGGCGGCGCGGTCCATCGCGCGCATGACTGGAATCGATGGAGGGGAACCATGAAACGCGCCGGGCTGCTCGCTGTCAGCACAATCCTAGCCGCCTGCGTCGCCGCCCAGGCGCAGGACGCCTTGAAAATCGCGGTGCCGCAACGCGGCGCGTGGGACACGGGGCTCGCCGAACTCGGCAAGCGCGCCGGCATCTTCAAAAAGCACGGTCTCGACGTTGAAATTCTCTACACGTCCGCCGGCCCCGAATCGATCACCGCGCTGATCGCCGGCAGCGTCGACGTCGCGACGGGCGGCGGGGTGACCGCGTCGATCGGCACGATTGCGAAAGGCGCGCCGATTAAAATCATCGGCGCTGAAATTCTCGGCGCGCCCGATCAATATTGGTACGTGCCGGCGGATTCGCCCGTGAAAAAGATCGAGGATTTCAACGGCAGGACGATTTCCTTTTCGTTGCCGGGCTCGTCGAGCAACGCCGCGGCGCTGGCGCTCGTCGCGCAATACAAGCTCAACACGAAACTGATTTCGACGGGCTCCATCGCCTCGACCCTGACGCAGACATTGACCAAGCAGGTCGATATCGGCTTTTCCGCCGTGCCGTTCTTCCTCGACAAGGTGGAATCCGGCGAAATCCGCATTGTCGCGACCGGCGAGGATGTCGCCGTGCTGAAGACGCGCACGGGGCGCGTCAACGTCAGCAATCTCAACAATCTGCAAAACCGCAGGCCGGTGCTCGCGCGCTTCCACCGCGCCTACAAGGAGGCGATCGAGTACATGTATTCCGATCCGCGCGCGCTGAAGGACTTCGCTGAATTTTCGGGCCTGCCGGAGGGCGTCGTCAACCGCGTGCGCGGTTTGATCCCGAAAGCCGCGATGGACCCCGATCGCCTCGTCGGCGTCGAACAGATTGTGAGCGAAGCGCTGGCCGGCAAATTCATCGCGGCGCCGCTGACCAACGAGCAGGTCGCGGCGATGGTGGATATTCCGTTGAATTGAGAGCCTTTACCGCGCTTGCGTCTCGCCGATCGCGGTTTTCGCTTTCGCGACGATGGACGGCGGCGCGCCGATGGTCTCGGCGACGATTCTGGCGATGTATTCGCCGCTTTTGGGATCGACCTCGTGTCCCAGCTTCGCCATGTCGTCGAGAAATCCCGGATCGCGCATCGTCGCCTGAAAGGCTTGCCGCAGAACGGCGACACGCTCGGGCGGCGTGCCCGGCGGCGCGAGATAAGGACGCCCGAGCGCAATGGGCGACGACACAAGTTTCAATATCGCGCGCTGTTCGTCGTCGCCCGCAAGGTCCGTCATCAGCGGGATATCCTTGAGCGCGGGATGCCGCTCGGCGCCGACCTGAAAGAGAATGTCGATCTTTTTTTCCGTCACCCAGTTGGCGCGCTCGCTCAACAAATCGGTATAGCTGCCGGTGCGCGACTGCACTTCGCCGCGTTCCATGGCGAGGTCAATTTCCGTCGTGCTGTTGTAGCCCAGCACGATCCTGAACTTCGCGCCGAGCAGATTGTTGGCGACCGTGGGATAAATGACGATGCTGGAGCCGGCTCCGGTGCCGCCGAGCGTGATCTCCTTTTGCCGCAGATCGGCGACGTTTTTCACGCCGGCGGCATGCCAGGCATAGGCGACGGAATTGTAGCTTCCCGTCGATCCCAGCCAGTTGAACTTGCCGGCGTCGAACCGCACGCCGCGCCCGTCGAGCGTCTGATGCAGGGGGATGGAATTGTTGATTGTGGCGATATGCGTGCCGTCGCGCGGCGCGCTTGTGTACATGAAATTCGTCGCCAGCACATTGCCGCCGCCTGGCATGCTTTTGACGATCATCGCGGGATTGCCGGGAATGTGCCGCGGCATGTGGCGCGCGAAAATCTGCGCCACATTGTAATAGCCGCCGCCATTGCCGGTGCTGTTGACGATGGTGATCGTCTTGCCGCGGAAGAAATCTTCCTGCGCGAAGGCGGGGGCGCCCGCGAGAAGGGCGCAGACCGCGAGCAGGCGCGCGCGCCCTCTTCCTTCGACAGGCCGGGGAGACGCGGGCGGCACGGGGCCATTCTCCCGGCGCATCAAGTCCTGCTGTTGAGCGCGCTCAGCACGCGCTCGGGCGTCATCGGAAATTGCCGCATGCGCGCGCCCGTGGCGTCGAAGAAGGCGTTGGCGATCGCGGCGGCCGTCGCGCCCATGACTTCCTCGCCGGCGCCCGTCGACGGCTCGTCCATGCGTTGCACCACGACGGGTACGACCTCTGGATGTTCGGCGAAACGCAGCACCGGATAGGAGTTCCAGTCCAGACTCGTCACGGCGCGTTTGTCGAATGTGACCTCCTCTTTCAGGACGCGGCTGGTGGACTGGATCATCTGTCCCACCATCTGGTTTTCCACCAGCGCGGGGTTGACCGCGAGGCCGCAATCCATCGCCCCAAACAGCTTTTTCGCGACGACGAGGCCGGTGCGTTTGTTGACCTCGACATCAACCACCGCCGCGCCGTAGGAAACGTGATGCGTGCCCAGCGCGAAGCCGCGTCCCGTCACGACGTCCGCGCTGGAAAGCGACGAGCCCATGACGCGCGGCAGCCATTTCGCGGCTTCCGCCGCCGCTTCCAGCACGCCGAGCCAGCGCTTGTCGCCGATGTTTTTGCGGCGGAAGGCGAGCGGGTCCATTTGCAGCGCGACGGCGAGTTCGTCGATGGTTTGCTCCGACGCGAAGGCGAACGACAAATCGAGCGGCGAACGCAGCGCGGCCCCCCGCAAATAACCAGCCATCGGCACGCCGTGGCTCGTCACGCGGCGGTTGGCGATCTTGTACATCGAGCCCGTGCTGATGGGATTGACGGTGATCGAGCCGGAGCCTCCCGCCCGCTCCACGCCCGGCCTTTTCAGGGCGCTGTCGCTGACGGTCGAGGTGATGGTCCAGCCGTGCTGCCAGCCGTCGTATTCGTAGGCGACGATATTGCCTTCGGCGTCGACGCCGGCGCGGACCTCGGCGAAATGCGCGGGACCGTAGTTGTCCCAGCCATGTTCGTCCCAGCGCATGTATTGCAGCCGCACGGGCTTGCCGACGGCCTGCGAGAGAATGGCGGCGGCCTGCGACGCGTCCTCGTAACACGAGCGGCCAAAGGTTCCGGAGCCCTCGTAATATTGCACGCGCACTTTCTCTTTGGGCATGCCCAGAACGTCCGCGAGCTGCGCGCGCGAGGAATAAACATCCTGCGTCGAGGATTTGATCAACGCGCGCTCGGCTGTCACATCGGCGAGCGCGCAATTGGGCGCGAACGGCAGATGACCCTGATAGGGGCAGCTGTAACTGGATGAACGCACATGCGCGGCTTTGGCGAAAGCGGCGGCGGGATCGCCCTTTTTGGCGATCTCGGCGTCCTGTGTTCTGGACGCGCGCATGCTCTGAAAAAGATTGGCGCCGCCGACAAGCTCCGGCCCGTTCGCCCAGGTCACCTTGAGGTCGCGGGCGGCCTTGACCGCGTCCCATTCGCGCTCCGCGACGACGCCGACGAAATCGCCCTTGCGCACGACGCGCGCGCCGAGAATGTGTTTGATGGAGGCCTCGTCGACCTCAAGCGCGCGCGCGCCGGCGCCAAACGAGCGTTGTCCGCGCGGCAGCACGACGCGTCCGTGCAACATGCCGGGCGCGCGCAGATGGTGCACATGCGTGTATTGCCCGGCGGCCTTGGCGGGAACGTCGACGCGCGCGGGGCTTTTGCCGACCAGACTGTAACGATTGATCGGCTTTTGCGGCGCCGTCCCGGTAAATTTCAGTTTGAACGGCTTGTCGCC
The DNA here is from genome assembly GCA_025363375.1 of Hyphomicrobiales bacterium. Lineage (GTDB taxonomy): Bacteria > Pseudomonadota > Alphaproteobacteria > Rhizobiales > Beijerinckiaceae > Terripilifer. Next base: position 5,193 of record JANYDZ010000355.1, on the reverse strand, counting down.
GATGAGATCGGAATATTTCACCGAGCGGAAAGCGCTTTCGCCGTCGATCGAGACGACGCCGCCGTTCACAACCAGCGAGCCCGTCTGCACGCCCAGCACGCGCGCGGCCCGCGCCAGCAATTCCTGCCGCGCTTCGGCCGCCGCGGCGCGCAGTTGCGGCCCGCCGCGATGGATCGAAGAGCTTGAACTCGTCGCGCCCTGATCGGGCGTGATGTTGGTGTCGAGTTGCACGGCTTTCACCTGCGCCATGCCCAGATCGAGCTCTTCAGCCGCGATCTGCAACAACCCGGTCGTATTGCCCTGCCCGAGTTCGCATTTGCCGGTGTAAATGGTCGCGGTGTTGTCGGCGTGAATGGCGATCCACGAGTCGATTTCGTTCGGCGCCGGCGGCCCGGACGCGTCGCCCCGCGCCGCGCGCGCCGCGCCCGACATGCTGAAGCCGACAACAAGCGCGCCGCCCTTGAGCATATCGCGACGCGAGAAAACGGGCGGGAGAACAGAATCACGACGGGTCATTTTGCGCCTCCCGCGATTTTGAGCGACGCAAGCTGAATGGCCTTCATAACGCGTGGATAGGTGCCGCAACGGCAAATGTGCCCATCCATGTGCGCGCGTATCTGCGCTTCGCTCGGCGCGGGGTTTTGCGACAGCAATTCCGCACCCTTGATGGTCATGCCGTTGTAGCAATAACCGCAATGCAGGGACTGCGTTTCAACGAAGGCTTCCTGCAAGGGATGCAGCGCCGGCGCCTGCGCGAGGCCTTTTTGTTGCGCATAGAGCGCCGGAAGACCTTCAAGCGTGACGATGGATTTTCCGGCGACGCTCCCCGCCGGCGTCACGCACGAGCGTATCTCAACGCCGTCGGCCAGCACCGAGCACGAGCCGCATTGGGCGAGTCCGCAGCCAAAGCGCGGACCCTTCAGCTCGAGATCGTTCATCAGCACATAGAGCAGCGGCGTATCCGGGTCCGCGTTCACGGACCGCTCGGCGCCGTTGACCCTGATTTTCAGTTCGCCCGCCATGGCCCCCCCTTGCCGCGTCCTGCGCGGTCTGTCCAATCAGGGCTCCCGCCCTGCGAAACCTACGGGAATACTAGCGATTTTCGGGCGCGGGCGGAAGCCGGTATCTGGCGCGCGCGTTAACGCTGTTCGAGCGCTCCTCCGCCGTTGCCGCGCCGCGCGGGAATATCCTGTGGGCGCGCCGGGGAAACGGCGCCGTATGTGGCGCGAACAGGCCGCGAATATTCGCATTTTGGCGATTCGTGCCCGCTGTGTTCGCTGTTTGAGCCGGAGGTTAACAGGCGCGCGCCCGGGCGGCGCGTTGTCGCCTATTGTGGATCAATCCGGCGCAGTTCCGATGTGGCGCGGTCAATGACGTCGCGCGGGCTCGCCAGCAGTTTGCCCATGGTCGCGGTCACGTCCGCCGCGCTGGCGGGACTGAGCGTCAGGCCGGACTGTTTCGCGTCGGCGCGAAAGGCCTCGCTGTCCACCATCTTCGCGAAGGCGTCGCGCACATTGGCGAGAGGCGCCGCCGCTGTTTCGGGAGGCGCCATGAACAGGCCGCCATAGGTCTGCCGGCCGACAAGCAGCGCCAGCACGTCGCGATTCTCCGCGCCGACCAGTTCCATCGCGGTGGGCACATCGGGCAATTCGGGGTGTCGCGTCAACGTCGATTGCAGGAGCACGCGAAATTTCCTTTCGCGCAGCCATTCGGCCCGCGTCGCCTTCATGAAATCCCAGTCGGGGCCCATCTGCCCCTGCACTTCCCCGCGCTCCATCGCGAGGTCGATGCCGGTGCTGCCGGGATAGCCGTTGACGATTTTGAATTTCGCGTGAATCAGCGAGTTGAGCAGATTGGGCACGACGGAATTGTTGGAATTCGCCGCGCTGGCGCCAACCAGAACTTCCTGCGAGACAAATTCCCGCGTGGTCGTGAAGGGCGCCGTGTGCCAGACGCCGCCAACACTGGTGAAACGGTTCAACGCGCCCAGCAGGTTGAGCTTGCGCGCGTCGAAATGCGCGTTGCGATTGCCAAGCAGCGCCTCGAACATCGTGCCGTTCGGAAGGATGGCGATGGCGCTCGCGTCCTTCGGAGCGGCGTTGGCCAGCCAGTTGGCGGCGATGAGCGAGCCCGCGCCAGGCATGTTCTGCACGTTGACGGCGGGCGCCCCGGGCAACAACGGGCCAAGATGACGCGCGACGAGACGCGCGAAGGAATCATAGCCGCCGCCCGCCGGCGAACCAACGACGATGTTGAGACGCGGCGCGCCAGGCGTGGCTTGTTGGGCGTGGACCGGCGAGGCGCGGAGGGAGGCGAGCGCGAAAGCGGCAAAAACGATTCGCGCGGCGAACGCCATGGAACTCTCCCCTTTCCCTGCAAGCGATACCCTGGAACTTTCGCGCGGAAGTGTCCATTGCCGCGGCGATTCCCGCGGAGTGAAGCATATCGTTCACGCCGCCGACCGCTTTCTGGATCGGGGCGCGCCTTTTGCCGGGATTGTAAAAATGACGCGCGCCGGCTTCGAAGCGGCGTCCGATGAAGCTCTGCGCGAAAAAGCGCCGATCGGCGCGCCTGCGCGGCTGTTTGCATGCGATCGACGCGGCATCGTCAATCCAGCGGCTCGACCTTGATAATCGACGCGTTGAGATTGTTGCCGATCCACAGGCTGACCTGCGGCGCGCGTTCGTCGACAAAGGCGCGGCGGATGTTGCCGAACCGCGGCAAAAGATAATTTGTAATCACGCCGGTTTTCGGGTCGAGGCGGCCAACGCGGTCCGAGGTTTCGTTGACGGCCCAGGCCTCGCCGTTGCGGTCGGCCACCACGTCGTAAGGCGCCTCCCACGGCAGCGGCATTTTCCATTCGACGATCTTCTCGGTCTGTGGGTCGAACATGCCAATGCCGTTGGCGCCGTATTCGGCGAACCACAAGCGATTTTGCGCGTCGACGCGGCCGCGGCGCGCGCGGGCGTTCGGCGTGGGCGTTGGATGAAAAGCGATTTGCTTGCTGACGGCGTCTATCTTGCCGATGCCGCCGAGACCGAACTCAAGCAGATAAGCGTTGTTCCGCTGATCCGCGTAAATGCCGTAGACGCCGATGGGATTGTTGGTGCGCGGATTTTTGTAGGTCCCGAGGTTCTCGTATTGGCCGCTGACCGGGTCGAGGCGCAGGATTTGCGAGCCGTCCGAGTTTTTGACCCAAACCTTTCCATCGGCTTTCATGCCGGCCACGGAAAAATGCGACTGCTGCGTCGCCTCTCTCTGCCAGTCGGCGGGGATCGGATAGATGCGAAACGTTTCGGTCTTTCGGTCAAACTTCGCGACGCCCGTCTGATACATCAGGCCCAGCCAGATGTCGCCATCGGCGTCGATCTCAAGATCGAGCGTGCCCATGGGATAGCCGGGCTTTTGCACGGGAATGGGAAAGTCCGTGGTCTTGCCGGTTTTCGGATCCATTTTCGAAAGAAATTGTTCGCCGAAATGCGAATACCAGACGATTCCATCGGGCGCGACGATGACGTCGTGAGGTTGAATCTCGCGCCGGGGAAGATCGTATTCCGTCATGACGACCCTGGTCGCGCGGCCGGTCGGTCTCGGGAAAGGCTTGACCTCGAAAGGCCGCGCGGCGCGCCCGTTCAGATTGATGCCGGCGAGATATTCGGCGTAGGGCTGCTGCAACGCCGGCGGAACAGGCGGGCGCCGATGCGCGCCCACCAGCCGTTGCGGTTGAGCGTCGGACGCGCCGGGATAATAGCCCCCCATGCGTTCGAACACCTTCATGAAGTCTTCCGCGCTATGCCGGGATTCAAAAATACGCTGAAGCGAGTGGCAGTCCGTGCAGTTCAGCATGAGACGCTTCATGTCGTCGGAACCGGGCGCGCTCGCCATCCATTCGGCGTTGGCGATCTGATCCGGGGTCATCGGCGCCGGTTTCAGCGCAAGGTTGGCGACGCTGGCCTTGCCCGGCGCGATTTCAACGGAGCCCGAGCCGTCAAGCGCGTAACCGGCGGCGCGGATGGCGATGTCATAACGTCCCGGCTCCAGACGCGACGCGGGAAAGACGTATTCGCCCTTCGCGTCGCTGACCACGCTGAGAGTGATCGTCGAGCCCGCTTTCTTCGCTTTAACGACGACGCCTTCCATCAGCCCTTCGCCAATGGAGGAAACGTTTCCGCGCAGCACGGGTTCCGAAATCTGCGCCAGCGCCGACGGCGACGCCAGAAGCGTCAACACGCAAACACGCAGCAACGCGCCAACGCGCATCTCCGACAGGCGCGACCTGGGCCACGAACTCAGCATGATTTCCTCCGGATTCCGGTGATCTCTTTCTATTAAAGCAAGACTACTCCGGCGCCGCTAATTCTCCAAGCCGCTTGCGCCAAGCTGCTTGCGTAATGCCTTCGTCGCCTCGACGTCGACGCTCATCATGTCCGCCGACACGACGACGCCGTAGACGTCGCGCGCGGCTTGCACGCCGACGTAATGGTCTTGCACGTCCCGCAGAACAAGTTCCGGAGCGCGCGCATGCGGCGGGCCGTTGCCCGATCCCCCGGCGCGATGAAACAGAATGACGGCGCCGGGCTTGAGGTATCGCGTGCCGGTGGAGGGCAGAATTTCCTGCGTCGGCGCGCCCGGATCGATCACGCTTTTCGACAGCGGCGGCGCCATGCCGCCGTTGACGCCCCATGAACCATGTTTGTGCATGGAAGCGCGCAGGGTCATCACCGCTTCGTCGAGCAATTCATATTCGCGCACGATGCCCACGCCGCCGCGCGTGCGCCCCGCGCCGGCCGAATCCGTCCATATGTCGTAGCGACGCACCATGACCGGATATTCGCTTTCCACGACTTCAACAGCCGCGCCGGCGACGAAGTGGCACATCGGAGAGACGATCGGCGTTCCGTCGTGTTCGGCGGTGCCGCCGAGGCCCGTGCCGGAAAGCTCGTATTGCACAGCGGCGCGGCCGTGGCGGCCCTGTTTGTAGCCGAGCGCGATGGCGCCGGTGGAAAGTCCCGACGGCGCCACCGCGCGTCTGGGGTTGAGCCGGCCCAGCGCCGACAGCACGCAGCCATGCACAAGCGACGCCGTCGGAAAGTAGGAGTTCATCGTCGCGGGCCAGGTCGGGTTGACAATGGAACCTTCCGGCAGAATGAAATCGACGCAATCGGCGAGGCCGGAGTTGACCGGGATTGTCGG
>JANYDZ010000397.1 GCA_025363375.1 Hyphomicrobiales bacterium | reverse complement strand
CCAATGCTTCGTCGCGCGCGGCGACGAGGGCGCGGGTTGCCAGCGTGAGCGCGACCCTGCGGCGGTAGGCGGGGCTGGCGTGGGCGTCCACCATGATGTCGAGCTTTCCAATTTCCGGCGCGAGCGCGTCGCGGATTTGCGCTTCGGTCAACATTGATCCCGCGAGCGCTTGCATGGCGTCGTCAAGCCGCGCCGGCGCCGCGGTCGCGGCGCCGATTCCAATGGCGCATCGCAGGCAGCGACCGTCGTGATCGAGGGCCACCTGCGCGGCGGCTGAGACATAGGCAAAATCGCTCTTGCGAGTGCTGATTTCCTCAAAGCCGACGCCAATGCGTTTGTGGTCCCAAACGGGAAAATCGAGTCGGGTCAGGATGCCGGCCTCCGGGATCGCGGTCATCATCGGGCCGAGGAAAAAGGCGTCGGTCGGCAAGGCGGTTTCGCCGGCCTGCGTCTGAATCGTTATGGCGCCGTTCAAGGTCGCGAGGACGAGGGGGATTTCGGCGGCGGGATCGGCGTTGGCGACCGACCCGCCAAGGGTGCCGCGCGCGCGCGTCGCCGCGTGTCCAACGAAGGGGAGCGCGCGCGCGAGCAGCGGGATGGCTTCCGCAACGTTGGGGTCGCGTTCAGCGACGCAATTGCGCGTGACGGCGCCGACTTTAACGACGTTTTGCAGGGAATTTGCGCCGGACTGCGCGAGACTTACGCCGCCAAGTTCCACGAGTCTCGCGATGTCGACCACCAGGCTGGGACGCGCCAGCCGCATGGCCATCATCGGCACGAGGGTCTGGCCGCCGGCGATCACCCGGGCATCGTCGTTGGCGGCGAGCAGGGCGCACGCTTCTGCGATCGTCGAGGGTCTGGCGTATTGGAATACGGCGGGTTTCATATCTGGCTCCAGCGCGGTCATTGCAGTTTTCGCGCGGCGATGGCAAGCAGGGATGCGTTCTCCTGCCGCTGGAATTTCAATGGCTCTTGTCGATGAACTGAAGAACTCGATCCGGACCATCCCGGACTATCCCAAACCCGGCATTTTATTCCGCGATATCACGACGTTGCTGGGGAATCCCCGCGCCTTTCGCCGCGCCATCGACGAACTGGTGCAGCCCTGGGCGGGCATGCGGATCGACAAGGTCGCGGGCATGGAGGCGCGCGGGTTTATTCTGGGCGGCGCGGTGGCGCATCAACTATCGACCGGCTTTGTGCCCATACGCAAGAAGGGCAAGCTTCCCCATACCGTTGTTTCAATTGCCTATTCTCTCGAATACGGCATCGATGAAATGGAGATGCACGAGGACGCGGTCGCCAGCGGCGAGCGGGTTATTGTCGTCGACGACCTCATCGCCACCGGCGGCACAGCGGAGGCCGCCGTCAAGCTGTTGCAGCGAATTGGCGCCGAAGTCGTCGCCGCCTGTTTCGTCATCAATCTTCCAGATCTGGGCGGCGCCGGGAAGATCGAAGCGCTGGGTGTGCCAGTGCGCACGTTAATATCGTTCGAAGGGCATTGAGGCCTCCGCCGCTCGTTAAAAATGGTTCAATTGGGTTCGTGGTGTTTTGCCGCAAATTCAGCCCGTTGGTTATACGGCTTCAATTGCGCCGGAAAATTCATAAAATATGCACCAATTTTTCCGGAACCCGCCTTTGGCGTGAGTTGCGCGTGAAGACGCGCGCCTGATTAACATTCCGACAAGTATTCTGACACAGTCTGGTTCGATCCAAGTCCATGAAGGCATTCGTGATTTGGAACGTAAGTGCGCTGGGGATCAGTTTGTGTTTCCACTATTTCCCGTAAATGAAGGATTGCCCGGACGCGCCCTTGCCCCTCGGCGATGGATTGGCGTGTGTTTCGGTAGTCTTCTTTCCGTTTCCGGCGTTTTGCCGTGTGAAACGCTGGCCGCGACCAAAACCGCGACTTTCAAAGCGACTGTGACCATCGCGGCGAACTGTACGGTGCAGGCGCCTCCGGCCATGAATTTCGGCAATGTTCCCAATCTGACCGCGGCGCACACAGCCAACGCAGTCATTACCATCAGATGCACGAATGGCACGCCCTATACCGTCGGCATGGGCCCCGGACTGAACAGCGCCTCGGTGACCACGCGGAAAATGAAATACGCTCTCGGCGCCCAGACCATCAATTATTCCATTTTCAGAAACGCCGGCTTGACGCAGAACTGGGGCAATACGACCGGAAATGTAGTGGTCGGCACCGGCAACGGCGCCAACCGCAACATCACCGCGCGAGGGCAAATTCCTGTGCAGGCGGTTCCCCATACCGGCGGCTACAGCGACACTGTACAGGTGGTGCTCACCTATTGATCAGTCTGGCCGCGCATGGCCACCATTGAGGCGCCAAAGGATTCGAACACTTTGACGCCGTCCTGATTGAATCCGGCGACCCGGCTCGACACGATGCCCCAACCGCCGCGCGACGCCGGGCGTTTGCCCATGATTGTTGATTCATAAGTGATTGTATCGCCAACGAAAACCGGCTTGAACCAGTTCAGGTCGCGAAAGCCGGGCGAAGGTCCATTGGCGGCAATAGGGATGCCCCGCGCGAGGTTTTCAGCGCGGATTTTCTCGCGGGCCGCCACGTAGAGTTTCATATAGACGGCGGCTGTGTGCCAGCCAGACGCGGACAATTTGCCGAAATGGCTGGCCGCCGCCGCGGCGTCGTCGAGATGGAAGGGCTGGGGATCGTAACGCCTTGCAAAACGCGTGGTTTCCTCGCGCGTAAATGTGTGTGTGCCCAACGGCAGGCGGGCGCCGACCACCACATCCTCGTAGAACGAAGCAAAGCGCGAGCGATTGGCGGCTTCGTCCGCCAGGCGCGGCGGCTCGGGCGGCGGCGGCTTGCGCGCGACAATCGCGTCACGGGGCTCGGGAATGGCGGCCGCGGGGTCGCGGCGGGTGAAGAGATTGGTGTGGCGCGAGGTCATCACCACGGCGCCGTTCTGGTCGCGTATTTCCGTGTCGATGCCGACCAGCCCCAGGTCAGGGCGGGATTTTGACACGCGCATGGAGGTCATGGTCAGACACACGCCAAGCACCATGCCGGGCCGCACCGGGCGCAGCCAGCGCACCTCGTCGATTCCAGGAGCGCCTATGCCTGTAGTTTTGCACAGAAAGCCGTCATAGAGCATGCGCATCATCATGGCGCAGGTGTGCCAGCCGGAGGCGGCGAGCCCGCCCAGGAGGCTGTTTTTCGCGGCCTCCTCATCGAGATGAAACGGCTGAGGGTCGAATTCGCGGGCAAATTCGACGATTTCCCCCGCGGTCACGGGATAAGCGCCGAAATTGAGCTGCATGCCCACGTGGAGGTCTTCAAAAGCGATGGTCATGGCGTCGGTTCCTTTGGCTTCGCGCATAGCATTCCGCACAGGACCGGTCGACCGGGATCGTTCGGGGCGGCGCGCCCGGTTGCGCACGGGCTCGGGAGTCCTCATGTTGAGTCCGCCGCGCTTTGGGGCCCGCATCGGCGCGGGCAGGCGAGAATGGATGCTGAACCGCCAGTGCTGACGCTCCTTCGCGACAAAGCCTCGGCGCTCGCGCGCAAGCTCGCCTCGAGCGGCGCCGACGCGGTTTTCCGCGCGAAAGGCGGCGTTGAGGCGGCGCTAAAGCGCGAAGCGCCCGCGCCGCCGCTGCCGCCGCCCGAGCCCGGACGCCTGCATCTGGCGGAAAAACCGCATTTATTGAGCCGTCACGGCTGGGGGGAGGTGGCGATCAAGATATGGGAAGAGCTTTACCGCGACCGCTTGTTTCTGGTCGCGGCGGGCGTCGCCTTTTTCACGATGCTGGCGATTTTTCCCGGTCTTTCCGCGCTGGTGGCTGTGTGGAGCCTGTTCGGCGACCCGCAAAGCGTTGCCGACACCATTGGCGAACTCGCCTTCATGCTGCCGCCCGGCGGCGTCGATCTGCTGCGCAATCAAGCGGAGCTTGTCGCGGCGAGCGGGCGACACGACCTCGGTTTGTTCATCGCGGCCAGCATTCTGGTGTCCACCTGGAGCGCCAACGCCGGCATGAAGTCCATGTTCGAAGCCATGAACATCATCTACGGCGAGAATGAAAAGCGCGGGTTTTTCGCGCTGAATTTCCGCTCCTTGCTGTTCACGCTCGGCGCCGCAGCGATCTTCGTGGCGACGCTCCTGTTTCTTGTGGCTGTGCCGATCGCGCTGGCTTGGGTGAATTTGCGCGGCGGCTACCTGAACTTGCTCGCCGTCGTGCGCTGGCCCGCGTTGTTGGCCGTCACTGCTGCGTTTCTGACGCTGCTCAACCGTTACGGGCCGAGCCGGCCGCGCGAACGCGCGCGCTGGAGCGTGTGGGGCTCGACTTTGGGCGCTTTCATGTGGCTGGCTGTCTCCGCGATGCTTTCGTTTTACATGGGCCATATCTCCAATTTCACCGCGACCTACGGATCGCTCGCCGCTATCGCGGGCTTGATGACGTGGTTGTGGCTTTCGGCGCTGGTTATCCTCATCGGGGTCGAACTCAACGCGGAGCTTGAACATCGCACCGAGCGCTGGGAGGAGGACCGGCGACGGCGCATGTCCATCGCGTTGCCGCCGCGGCGCGGCTTGTGGCAGCGGCTGCGCGGACGGTAAAAAAGCGGATTTGCGATTTGCGCCCGGCGCGCTTCCTTCGCAGCGCCCTCAGCGAAAGTTGCATACGACACGCTGGTGGAGCGGCCACCCATGGGCTAGCATCGCTCCAAAGTCCCTCACACACGGGGCCTGCAATGAAACGGGAGGGTCGTTCATGAGTTCTAAACGCTGGAGCCTTGGCGCGATTGCAATCGCGGCTGTCGCGCTGATTTCGCCCACGTCTTCACAGGCGCAAGACTATCCCAACCGCGACATTCAGGTTGTCGTTGGATTTGCCGCCGGCAGCGGCGCGGACGTCTATGCGCGCTATTTCGCCAACAAGCTTCAGCAGATCTCAAAGCAAACCGTAATCGTCTCCAACAAGCCGGGCGCGGCGTCCAGCATCGCCACGGAATTTGTCGCGCGGGCCAGGCCGGACGGCTATACGCTTTTCATCGGCGGGTCGGATTCTTTCGCCTCGCCGCCGTATCTTTTCAAGAAGCCCGCTACCGATCCACGCAAGGATTTCGTCTATATTTCGCCGCTCGTCGG
>JANYDZ010000287.1 GCA_025363375.1 Hyphomicrobiales bacterium | reverse complement strand
CCCGCCTCGATGCCCGCGACGAATTCAATCGCCCGCTCGTCGTAAATCTTGTCGAAGGCGCGCAGCAGCGCGGCGACGACCGGCTCCACCTCGGTGACCGAGCCAATGACGCCGGATCGCGCGGCGGCGCGGGCGCGGTCGAGATACCAGGTCATCTGCGTGCGCATGATTTCGGATTGTTCGACGACTTTTTCGGCCAGCGGCGAAGCGTCCGCGCGCGCTTCGTTGGCGATCACGCTGAGCGGCGTTTTGAGCGCATGGGCGAGATTGCCGACCTGCGTGCGGGCGCGGTCGAGAATTTCGCGGCTGGAGGAAATCAGCAGATTGAGTTCGCTCGCCAGCGGCGCCAGATCCTCGGAAAAAGCGCCCGCGATTCTTTCGCTTTCGCCGCGCCGGATGGCCGAGACTTCGTCCTGCAGCCTGCGCAGGGGCCGCAGGCCAAAGCGCACCTGCACGAGCGTGGTCGCCGAAAGCGCCAGCGCCAGCACCGCGAAAGTCGTGATCAACGCCGCCCTGAACTGCGAAATATCGTATTCGACGCCTTCGGTCGTCGCCGCGACCTGCGCGAGATAGACGCTTGAATCCTCCCGCTCGAATTCACGTTCGACAATGCGGACGATCTGGTTTTCCGGTCCGCTCGCCACGCCCTTGCGCGAACCGCCGATGCCGACGGGAACGCCGAGATCGGCGAGCTTGGGCAGTTCGGCTGAAATCAGCGATTTCGAAACTTTCACCTCGGGCTTGTCGGTGTCGAGCCGGGTGATCTGCCAATACCAGCCGGACATCGGCAATTCGAACTGCGGTTCGCCAAGCTGGCCCGGCTCGGTGCGGGTGTCGTCGCCAGGCGCGGTCACGTCGGCGACAATGGAGCGCAAATAGGCGTCAAGACGCTGGTCGAAGGCCTGCTCCGTCGTACGGCGATAGATATTAGAGAGAATGAATCCGGCCGCGAGCAACACAAGGCCGCTGCATAAAACCGCCGCGAGCACGAGGCGCGCCGCGATCGATTGAGCCTGGCGAAGCGGGCCCAACATCGCTCAACGCAACGGCGCGGCGGCGCCCTCCGGCGCGGTCATCAGATAGCCGAGGCCGCGCACGGTCTGGATCATGTCGACGCCCAGCTTCTTGCGCAGGCGCCCGACAAACACTTCGATCGTGTTGGAGTCGCGGTCAAAATCCTGATCGTAGAGGTGTTCGACAAGTTCGGTGCGCGAAATCACCCGGCCTGTGTGATGCATCATATAGGCGAGCAGGCGGTATTCGTGCGAGGTCAGCTTGACGGCGGCGCCGTCGACGACGACGCGGCTGGCCTTGGTGTCGAGACGGATCGGCCCGCAGACAAGATCGCTGGTGGCGTGGCCCGCCGCCCTGCGCACCAGCGCGCGCAAGCGCGCCAGCACCTCCTCCATGTGGAAGGGCTTGGCGACGTAATCATCGGCGCCGGCGTCGAAGCCCTGCACCTTGTCGCTCCAGCGGTCGCGCGCCGTCAAAATCAGCACCGGCATGTTGCGGCCCGCCTTGCGCCATTCCTCAAGCACAGCCACGCCGTCCTTTTTGGGCAGGCCGATGTCGAGCACCACGGCGTCGTAGGGTTCGGTGTCGCCAAGGAAATGACCTTCCTCGCCGTCGTAGGCGCGGTCAACGGCATAGCCGGCGCCTTCAAGCGCCGTCACGATCTGGCGGTTCAGATCACGGTCGTCCTCGACAACAAGCAGGCGCAATCGCATTCTCCGCGGGCGTCCGATCAAACCGCGCCGGCGGCGCGGCGCAAGCGCCTGTATCGCACAATCGGCGCCCGCCTTCCAGCGGCGCGGGACCAGCGCAAACTCCCGGCACGTTGCGACCGAGACAAAGCGCCGGCCCCGCTGAACCGCGCGTGAACGGCGTCAGCGCAACGCGCCGGGCGCCGAAGTCGTGATCGAACGCATGACCGCCATGAGCGTCGCCGTGCCAATCGCCACGAGGCCGGCCTGCGGATTGACCATGAAGGCGAGCCAATCGGTCTGTGCGACGACGCCGCCCGCCGCCACCAGTCCGGCGGCCATGTAAGTGCGATAACCTTTCATATTCGATATCCTTTCAGTTGCGCGCCGGATTTCAATCGCGTCTGGCGCGCCGACCGGCTCGGACGCGGACGTTTGGGACACAGGCGCCGGCGCGGCGGACGGGCGCGCGCCCGCGGCCATGGCGAGCGAGTGTTTGAGAATGTCGTCCTCGCGCGCCATCCAGCCGCGTCCGAAGACCGGGAAGATTGCAAGCGCGCGATAGAAGGAGCGGCGCCGAGCGTCGAGCGCATGAACGCGCGCCGGCGGCGCCAGCGCGCGGCTCGCGCGGTCCCAGTCGAGCGCCCGGCCGGGGCCGGAATTGACGGCGATGTCGAACAGGAGCGCGTCGACGCCTTTGGGCAGCGCGTCGCCATCGACAAGGTTCCAGTATTTCTTGCGGTAGATTTCGCCGGCGGCCTCGCGCGTCAGGGCGCGCACCTCCTCCACCGTCGCCTTGCGCCCCAGTTCATGCGACAGGGTCGCGATGGTGACGCCCAGATTTGTGGGGCCGCCGGGATCGCGCGGATGATTGACGTAGCCGCCTTCATATTTGAGCGTCAGCGCCAGGCATGCCGGGAAATTGTCCTTCATGGGAAACCTCGTTGCATCGATGGAGCTTCGTCAGGCGTATTTGCGGAACAGGCTGTCGGAAATGGCGAATACGCCCTCCGCCTGAATGCTGACGCCGCCGCCCGAAGTCGTGACTTTCAGTTCGTAAACGTGATCGCCGGGCGGCACGTTCGCGGCGGTCTGCATCGCCGGCGAAATCGTCACGCGGCATTTGCCGGCGGGCGCGTCGGTCAACGAGACGCCGCTGCCGAGCGTCGCATCGAGCAGCCGCGCGCTCTTGCTGGCGAGGCGAAACACGATTCCCGCGCCCGTCAGGTTGATTGGCGCGCCGTCGGCGTCGAGACAGGTCACGTCGAGCGTGATGGTTTCGCCGATGTGGAAGGCTTCCTCGGTCAAATTGACAATCGTGCTCATGCGGTCAGTCTCCGGCGGCTTTGACGGCCGGCGAGAAATGCGCGCGGCGTTTGTCCAACGATGGCGCCGCGCGGGGCGCGGCCCCGAAGGGCGATGGGTTCGGGCGAGGGGCCGGAAACGGCAAGTCTGGCGTTTTGCGCGGCGCCGTCGAGTTGGCGCGCGGCCAGCGCGACGACGCGCGCGCGCGCATTTGCCGAGGAGGCGGCGCCCGCCGACGCGCCCGTCAGAACGGCGCG
>JANYDZ010000280.1 GCA_025363375.1 Hyphomicrobiales bacterium | reverse complement strand
TATTCCTTCCAGACCGCCGACTGGAGCGAAATCAATTCAAAAATGATGGGGCGCAACGATCTCCTGCGCACCCTCGGCAATAGCCGCTTCGCCGTCTGCGGCCACATGATCCGCCGGGAGGTTCTGCCCGAAATCATTTCGACCTTCGACAACGACTTTTGCCGGGATCTCGACGAGCGCTACGACGCCTCCCTGTCAAAACGCCGGATGTTCGTCAACGACATCTATTTTACCATCGTCCGGCGTCCCCTGCAGGGGCAGGCGGGCACCTTCGAACTCGCCATGCAAAAGCTGCTGGGCAAGAAGACGGCTTTGGGCAAATCCGCCGACGAGGAACAGGCCCTCGGGGAATTGCGCGACGCCACGACGGCGGTGCGGGAAAGCCTCGGCGCCTATGGCGCGCGCCAACTGGGCATGATCCAGCGCGAGGGCGCGTGGTTCTCGGAGCCACTGGGGTTCCTCGTTCAGATCGTCAATGGCGGCATACCCCGGACCATGCCCTTGCCGCGCATGGCGCTCGATGACGCCCTCGCGTCAAAGCGTCTGTTCTTCGGCAAGAACGCCATCGAAATTCGCGGAGCCTCGGACGCCGATTCCCGTTTCGCCGCAATGTTGTCGATCAAGGAATATCCGGCCATGACCGGTCCGGGATTTCTCGACACGCTCTTGAAAGCCCCGCACGAATTCATTGTGTCCCAGAGCTTTGCGATCGTGGACCGGCCCGAAGCCGCCCGGCAGATGGAGCGCGTGTCGCGCCAGGTCGACATGTCCGACGAAGCCGATTCCATCGTCTCCGAACACCTCAATGACGCCCGCGACGAGCTGCTGGCCTCCGAAGCCCTGTTTGGCGAGCACCACATGACCGTCATGTGCCTCGGCCGCGACATGTCCGAGGTTTCCGCCACGATTACCTCAGCCGGAGCGGCCCTGACCGACAGGTCCGTCATCTGGATCCGCGAAGACCTCAATTGCGAAGCCGCCTTCTGGGCGCAACTCCCGGGGAATTTCGCCTATGTCGCGCGAAGATCGGTGATCTCCTCGAAGAATTTCGCCGGCTTCGTCTCGTTGCACAATTATCCCAGCGGCAGCGCCTCGGGAAACCATTGGGGTCCCGCGATCTCGGTTTTTCAGACGAGTTCGCAGACCGCCTATTACTACAATTTCCACGTCGCCGATCTCGGAAATTTCACGGTCGTGGGTCCCTCGGGCTCCGGTAAAACCGTGTTTCTCTCGTTCATCGCGGCGCAATCGCAGCGAATCCAGCCCCGGCCAAAACTGCTGTTCATCGACAAGGATCGCGGCGCGGAGATTTTTATCAGAGCCATGGGCGGGCGCTACGAAGTCCTGGAGCCGGGCAAACCCACGGGGTTCAATCCGCTGTCGCTCCCCGACAGCGGCCTCAACCGGGAGTTTCTGTTCCAGTTGCTCAGTTTCATGATGCGTCCGGCGGAGGGACAAATTGTCTCCTCCCGGGAAGAGCAGGTCATTCGCAACGCCATCGCGGCGGTGCTCACGGGCCCCCTGGAGGGCAAGACCCTCAAAAGCTTTGCCTCGCTCATGCGCGGCCGCATCCAGGCGGGGGACGGCGACCTCTTGGGGCGTCTGGAAGCCTGGCTCAAGCCGGAGCAGCGGGGCTGGCTCTTCGCCAACGATTGCCGCGAATTCACCCTGGATGACATCTGCGGCTTCGACATGACCAGGGTGCTCGACGATCCCGCGATCCGCACGGCCGCGCTCATGTACATCTTTCACCGCACGGACGAGCTTCTGACCGGCGATCCCGTCATGATTTTTCTCGACGAGGGATGGCGGCTGCTCGACGACGAGGTTTTCGCCGCCTTCATCAAGGACAAACTCAAAACCATCCGAAAACAAAACGGGATCGTCGGCTTCGGCACGCAATCGGCGGCGGATATCGTGCGTTCGAAATCCGCCAACGTCCTGATCGAACAGACCGCCACGAATGTGTTCTTCCCAAATCCAAAGGCGGACGATGAAAGCTATCGCCGCGCCTTCCGCCTGTCGGCGCGCGAAGTCCAGTGGATCCGGGAAACCGCGCCGGAACAGCGGTCCTTCCTGATCAAGCACGGGCGCGATTCCGTCATCGCCAAACTCGATCTCGGGGGCATGCCCGATGTCATCAAGGTTCTCTCGGGGCGCACGGAAACGGTCGCGGAAATGCAAAAACTCATTCAGCGCGTCGGCGATGATCCCGGGGTGTGGCTACCCCTGTTCACAGGACGGAGTTTGCAGTGATGAAGCTCATTCACCAATTTACCGCCCTCGCTTTCGCCAATTGCCTTTCGACAGGCTTCGCGTTTGCCAATGTTCCCATCGAGGACGCGGCGCAACTCGGCAAGAAGACGGAAACCTCTGCTTCGACAATCAAGCTCGTGCCGATCGTTCAACAGCACGATGTCGGTCGAAAAGCCGTCAACTGCGCGGTGACAAAACCCGGCAAGGGCGCGGTCAAAAATCCTGTCGTCGCGCCCGATGCCGCCGCGGGCGCCGCCGTCGCGCAAAAATACGGCTCCCCCGCCGCAGTCGCGGGCGCCACGGGGCCTGATCTCGCCGGGCAGACGCTGGGGACACAGACCGGGGCGGTTGTATCCGGGGTCGAGGCGACGCAATCGACCGTGACGGCGTCAGGCGATCTCTACCGGGGGCTCTCACCACAAGTCGGCTCAACCGATACAATCATGGCCGCCTTCGACATGAATTCCTCCATCCGCACGCAAAACGGATTGAGCTGGAATCAGGCGATATCAGTGGCGAATTTCTGGGTACAGGCACTCAACGTGGCCAACCTCTTCAGCGTCAACAACCAGAGCGCCGCCGCGACCTTCCTGCCGCAGCCCCCGCCAAGAATTGGTCCAACTTGCCCCCAAAATTTTGCCGGCACGGGTTCCGACGCCGATCCCTGCCGACCCGCCAGTCTCGTTTGCATAACGCCGGCGAGTGGCGTGCCCGCCTGCGTCACGCGCCGCTACGTCGATAGCAACGGCAACGTCAGAACCTACTTCGAAACAGCGCAACGCAACCGGGTAATTGACCCCCCGGAAACAGTCGCCGCCGGCCCCGCGCCCATCACGGCTGATGCCATCGCCGCCGCGCTTGCTTCGCTCGCCGCCAGATAATTGGGAGAAAAGCCATGAAACGCAGTCTCGGGATGTCCCTCGTCGCCATCCCCCTCTTCTCCATCGCGCTGTCGTCCGGTGCCTTCGCGCAAGTGCCAGTCATCGATTCTGCCAGCCTTGTGAAGGCGCAGGAGATCGCGACCAACACGCAAAAGATTCTGACCGCTGATCAGGCCATC
>JANYDZ010000259.1 GCA_025363375.1 Hyphomicrobiales bacterium | reverse complement strand
TCAACTGATGGCGCTGCACGACGCAAAGACGGCGGGAACCGACGCCTTCGCGCTGATCTACAACAACGACGGTTCGCAATCGGGCTCCTGCGGCAATGGCACGCGCTGCGTCGCCTGGTTTCTGACGCGCGGGGACGCGCGTTCGCAATTGTCGCTGGAAACAAATGCCGGAACGCTCGAATGCCGCCGTCTCGGCGAATTCCTGTTCAGCGTCGACATGGGCGCGCCGCGCCTCGCCTGGAACGAGATTCCCCTGCGCGACGCAACGCCGGACACGCGCGCCATCGATGTCCTCATCGGACCGCCCGACGCGCCGATTTTGAGCGCGCCTTCCGCCGTCGGCATGGGCAATCCGCACGCGGTGTTTTTCGTCGACGATGTCGCCGCCTTTGATCTGCCGGCGCTTGGACCAAAGCTCGAGCACGATCCGATGTTTCCGCAAAAGGCCAATATTTCGCTGGCGCAGGTGGTCGCGCGCGATCACATTTTATTGCGCGTCTGGGAACGCGGAGTCGGCATAACGCGGGCCTGCGGTTCGGCGGCTTGCGCGAGCCTTGTGGCGGCGGCGCGGCGCGGCCTGACCGGGCGCGCGGCGCAAGTCACGCTGCCGGGCGGCGATCTGCTGATCGAATGGCGCCAATCCGACGATCATGTGATCATGACGGGCCCCGTCGAGCTTGAGTTCGAGCGCGCGCTGGACGCTTCGATTTTCGAGGGGATTTCCGTGTGAGAGACGCAGCCGACATCGTTCCGGGCGTGGAAGTCGTGACCTTCGGCTGCCGCCTCAACATTGTGGAATCGCAAGCCATGCGCGCCGCCGCCGCCGCGGCCGGTTTTGGCGGCGACATGGTCATTGTCAACACCTGCGCCGTCACCAACGAGGCCGTGCGGCAGGCGCGCCAGACCATTCGCCGCATCGCGCGCCAGAAGCCCGGCGTGAAGATCGTCGTCACCGGCTGCGCGGCGCAGATCGATCCGGCGCGCTTTGCGGAGATGGACGAGGTCGCGCACGTGCTCGGCAACGGCGAGAAGATTCTTGCGCGCACGTTCGCAAATCTCGCGGGCTCGCCGCGCGTGCAGGTGAACGCCGCGCGTGAAATGCGGTCAATTGCGCAGGGGACCGCGCATGAATTGCGCGGCCAAACACGCGCGTTTGTGGAGGCGCAGAACGGCTGTGATCACGCGTGTACGTTCTGCGTCATTCCGCAGGGGCGCGGCCCTTCGCGCTCGACGAGCGTCGCTAAAATTGTCGAGCAGGTTCAAAAACTTGCCGACAACGGCTACCGCGAAGTGGTGCTCACCGGCGTCGACATCACAAGCTGGGGCGGCGATCTCGAAGGCGCGCCGAAACTGGGTCGCCTCGTGCGCGAAATTCTGCGCAATGCGCCGCACATCGCGCGCTTGCGGTTGTCGTCCCTCGACTGCGTCGAGGCCGACGATGAATTACTCAATGTTATCAAAGATGAAGCCCGGTTCATGCCGCATATGCACCTGTCCCTGCAGGCCGGCGACGATCTCATCCTGAAACGCATGAAGCGCCGGCACAACAGGCGTCAAGCCATTGATTTTTGCGCAAAAATACGCGTGTTTCGGCCCGAAATGACATTCGGCGCCGACATCATCGCCGGTTTTCCCACCGAAGACGAGGTCATGTTTTCGCGCTCCCTCGATCTTGTCGAGGAATGCGGGCTGACGCATTTGCACGTATTTCCATATTCACCGCGCGAAGGCACGCCCGCCGCGCGCATGCCGCAAATTCCGCGCGAAATTGCGAAAGAACGCGCGGCGCGTTTGCGCGTTTGCGGTGAAAATGCATTGCGCGCGCACCTCGCGTCGCAAATCGGCAAGCATGTGGAAATTCTCGCCGAGCGTGGCGGCACAGGGCGCGCGCGCGATTTTACCCTTGCGCGAACGCCGGGCGTCGAGCCTGGAACAACCTTCGCGGGCCGTGTCGCCGGGCACGACGGGCGGGCGCTCATTCTGGCTTGAGGCGCGGCGTCCGCCTTTTCGCGAATATTAACCAAGTATTTTTAATAAAATTACGGAAATGCCCGCGGGGCATTTTCAGACGATGCCGGAGTGAGATATATTCGGAAAGGTTAAATCGGAAAAATTATAATCATGGACGGGCCTGCAAATGTCGAGTGAATGGGGTAAGTCTTTCGAAGTGCATCTAAGCGGGGAACAAAAGGAATTCGAGATCGCCGCTCCCGATGGCGTCTTGACGCCATTGCTCGTCGAAAATCTCGGACCCAGACAGATCCGGATTGGCGAGGGAGCGCAGGCGCCGCACCTGAAACGCGGAAAATCCGCCTTCTATGCGGTTGTCGATGGTTCCGTGAGTGTTTTCGGCGAAGACGCCCACGTGCGCATCACGCTTGGCAGTTCATTTGTGCATCGCCCCCGGTGAACATACCGGCGATTACTCGAACCGCGCGCGGTCATGCGCGCGTCCATGGTCGATCCAGGGCCCCAGCGGAATAATGCCGTTCGACTTGATCGGTCCCGCGGGGCCAAACACGCCGCGCTTCATGCCGTCGATATCGCAGACGTCCGCAATGCCCGGCGTCTGGTAGAGATCGCGCAGATAGTTCGAGAGATTGGGATAATCCTCGATCCGGCGCAGGTTGCACTTGTAACCCTGATAGGAAATCGGATCGAACCGGATAAGATTGGGAAACAGCCGCCAGTCGGCCTCGCTCTGCCGCGCGCCGCAGAGATAGCGCTGCCGACCAAGCCGCTCTTCCAGCGCATCCAGCGTTTTGAACAACAGGTGAAACGATTCCTCATAGGCGGCCTGCGTTGAGGAGCGGCCGCAGCCATTGATGGCGTTGTTGACGCCTTTCAAAGTGAAGTCGTTCATCGCGTCGATCTCCGCGCGCAAAGCCGGCGGATAATAATCGGGCGTTGGCGCGGCGAAAGCGCCAAATTCCGCGTTGAACATGCGGATCATTTCGGAGGATTCATTGTTCACGACGCGGCGCGTCCACGCATCCCACAGGGTCGGCACGGTGACGCGCGTCGTGCAGGCGGGGTCGGCGATCGTGTAAAGCTCATGCAGATATTTCACGTGCCTGTCCGTGCCGGGAACCACGTGCCCGCCCTCGGGAAAGGTCCAGCCCTGCCCGCCGACGGCCTGCTCGACCCCATGCAGCGCAATCAAGGGTTCGAGCTTTTTTAACGCGCGATAGAGAACGGCGCGATGCGCCCAAGGACAGGAAACGGCGGCGTAGAGATGATAGCGGCCTGTCGCCGCGGGGAATTCGCTCGCTGGCTCGGCCCGGATCCAGTTGCGGAAGATCGACGGCTTTTTGACGTACATGCCGCCGGCGTTTTCGACGAGGGTTTCGATTTCAGTCCAGGATCCGTTGAGAAGATGGCCCATCGCGTGTGCTCCTGTGAAGTAAGACAAGCCTAGCCCGACAGGGCGCGCGACGGAAGTGATCGAATCTCTGAAAAAATAACAACCTTGGATTGCAGGATTATATTGACTTTCGCCCCGGAATCGGAACAAAATAGGTACATGATCCTTCGACTGTCCCATAGGTTCCTTCCTCTACGGCATGTTCTCGTCCTCATAGGCGCGACGGGCTTCGCCTGGCTGGGCGCGCCTGCCCCCGCGCAGGAACCCGCCCGGGTTGCCGTGGCGCCCTTTGCGTCGAAGTCTCCGCCCCCGCCCTTGCCGAAATCCGAGACGGTCGCCCTACGCCGCGCGGCCCTGCCCGGGCCGTTCCCAAGCGAGGTCCTGCACATACTCGACGGCGACACCTTCGAGG
>JANYDZ010000240.1 GCA_025363375.1 Hyphomicrobiales bacterium | reverse complement strand
GCTGGTTGGAGCTTCGGAGGCGCTGGGGCTTAACCATTCGACCTTGTTCCGTCGCCTCGGCGCCCTTGAATCCACTTTGGGAACGCGGCTCTTCGAACGCAGTCGCTCTGGCTACGCGCCAACGGCCGCCGGCGAGGAGATGATCAGCCTCGCCGGCCGCATGGATGTTGAAATCGTCGATTTCGAACGCAAGATCGCCGGACGCGACGTGAAACCCGCCGGCGATCTGCGTGTCGCCACCAACGACGCGTTGCTGGTACACCTGTTGACGCCGGTATTCGCCAGCTTTCGAGACGCGTATCCGGACATCAGGCTTGACATCGCGATTGGCAACAACTCGCTCAACCTGTCAAAGCGCGACGCCGATATTGCGATCAGGGCGACGATCGAACCCCCGGAAACCCTCATTGGGCGACGCATCGCGCGTTTTGGCTGGGCCAGATACGCCGGGCGGCGTTGGCTTGAACAGGGCCGCGCCGTCGACGGGGAGAACGCGCTCTGGGTGGGGTTCAGCGACAGGCTTGCGCACCTCTCCGCCGGCCAGTGGCTCAACGCCAACATAGGCGCCCGGCGCATTGTCTATCGTGTCGACACCGTGCTCGGCATGGCCGAAGCCGTCGCCGCGGGCCTCGGCGTGGGTCTTTTGCCGTGTTTCATTGGCGACGCGTCCCGCGATCTCGTGCGCCTCGGGAATTTGGATTTGACGAAGGTGGGCGAAACATTGTGGTTGTTGACCCACGCCGATCTGCGCGATTCCGCGCGCGTGCGGGCCTTCATGGACCACGCCGGCGGGGAGTTGATGAAGCTGAAGAAACGCATCGAGGGACGGGCTTTGCCGGCGGAAATCGCTCTGTCGCCTTAACGCCTGGCTCGATCCCCGCGCTGTTGTCGCGGCGGCCGGCGAACTAAAAGAATTTGAAATCGTTGCCGCCCACGGCGGTGTTCAGATTGAACACGTTCACGAGGCGAATCGTTTCAGCGCCGGCGACGCCGCCGTGCGCCGCATCCGGGATAATCGAATACGAATCGCTTGCGCCAATGCGCTGGATCGCGCCGGCTCCATAGCCATAAAAGGCCAGCCTGTCCCCGACCGCGGCTCCCGCGCCCGAAAAGTCGGCGACCACGTCGCCCCTGGCTTCGCCTTTGTGAAACACGAACAGGTCGTTGCCGGCGCCGCCGGTCAGCCGATCGGCGCCGGCGCCGCCGTCCAGTGAATCGGCTCCAGCTCCGCCAAAGAGACTGTCGGCGCCGCCGAGGCCGAACAATTGATTGTCGCCTGAATTGCCGGTGACGACATTGTCGGCGCCGTTGCCGGCCGCGTCCGCGTTCGCCGCGCCGACGAGGGTCACATTGTCCATGTTGAAGGGCAATACAGCGCTGACCGCGGACGACAGCGTCGGTTTGGCCAGTATGAAATTCGCGGCGGTGAGATTGTGCAGGCCGACAATCTCCAGATGCAGATCCGCTGTCGCGTCGCCGGCGAGCGTCGCGTCCACATAGGTGCGGTTGCGCGCCGCGTCGAGCGTGTACCCGACTTCGCCGCCGGCGAGGCTGAAAGCGCTGGAGCCGATAAACCGGAAGTTCTGGAGTCCGGCCACGGCGGGCGCCGCGTCGATGAGATGCAAATCGATCGCGTCTTTTGCGTCGTCGAAATCAATGACGACGTCGCGCGCGTGGGGTGTCGAATCCGCAACCGAAAGATAGGTGAAATAGTCGACGCCGGCGCCGCCGACCAGATATTGCGTGCCGAAGCCGCCGACAAAAACCGTGCTGTTGGCGCCGCCGTACATGTGCTCGGCCAGTCCGCCGCCGTAGAGCGTCGTCGTTCCCGCCTTGTCCGCCGCCAGATTGGTTCCGCCGGCGGCGGGTTCGACAACCAGGTGGTCGGTGCGAATTCCCGCGCTCTGATACGCCGTCCAGGCTCTGTCCGAATAGGCGCGGTTCGTGAAGTCGAACACGTTGTTGCCCGCGGTTTGCGCCGCGGCCCCGGCGCCGGGATAAATGGCGCCCGTGGTCCCGAATCCGATGAGATTGTCGACAACGCTGACATTGGCGAAGGCGTTGGGCAAAGCCGGATTGGCCACGGCGCTGACGGTGTAATTGCCGCCGAGAAGGATATTGTTGTGCACCAGGACGTTGTTGGTGGGCCCCGTTTCATTGGTGATGCGAATGGCGTTGTTGGGGCCGGCTTTGGCGTCGGCGTTCGCGGTCCAGTCGATCAAATTATTCGAAATGTCCACCGGACCCGTGGTCGCGCCGACCCATATCGCGTCGGCGTGGGCGCCGGTCTGATATCCGCCGCCGGAGAAATAGTTTCCCGACACGACGCCGTTGGAAATCTGAACGGCGTCGGAAGGCGCGTTCAGAAATATGTTGTTGGTGATCGTCGCTTTGCCGGCGCCCGCGGCGACAAAATCCGACAATGGGCGGTCAACCTTGCCGCCGTCGAACGTGTTGTGATCGACGACCATGCCTCCAACGCCTGGCAGTTGGCGGATTGTGTAGTAACCCGCGGCCGCGTCAAAGACGCAGTTCCGGATCGTTGCGTTGTTGGCTGCCACGACCACGCTGACCCCGCGTAAATCGTAGCCGTCGAGCACGGCGCCCGCCACGCTTATATGAACGGTTTTGTGGAGGGCGTCGTACCAGACGGGCGAAGTTGAATTCGTCGAAATACCGCCGACTGCCTTCAGCGAAGCTGTTGAGGCGACAGGACTGCCGACTGGAATATCCAGCCCCGGAATGCGAATGGCCGGTGCGGCGGCGCGCACCAGCGCAAGCTGCGAAGCTGACATCATTTCGAGCGGTTCCTCTTCGGACAAAATATGTCTGGGCCAGGCGTGGGCGATGAAAACTCGAACCGCAATCGTGGAACGAGGCCTTTGCGAATTCGATTGTCTCACTCGCATGAGGGATGCGATCCAACATGCCGCCGCTTGGTCGTCGTCAACGCGGCTCAAGTCAAGCGGAGCAATTGGACTCTATCAACTGTTTGTTTTTGACGCGCCAGGGCGGGACAACAGGGAATGTCGGGACAACAGGGAATCTGGTTCAGGCGTGGTTCGGCTCGCCCGCAAGAAGAGCCAGTGCGCGCAACACCGGCCCGGCATCGGCTTTGTTCTGGCCGGCGATGTCGAACGCGCTGCCATGTCCGACCGTCGAGAACAGGACGCCCGCCCCGATCGACAGCGCGGACGCCGCGCGCCCGGCCACAAGCTTGACGGGAATATGCCCCTGATCGTGATACATGGCGACGAAGGCGTCGAAGCCGCTCATGCCCAGCATCACGTCGGCGCCGACAGGGCCCTCGACGTTGACGCCGCGCGACATGAGCCGTTTTGCGGCCGGAATTGTGATGTGCTCGTCGTCATTGCCGAACAGTCCGCCCTCGCCGGCGTGCGGGTTGACGCCAAACAGGCCCAGCCGCGGCGCCGCCACCCCCAGGCCCTTCAGCGCCTCGACCGCCGCAAGAGCGGCGGCCTCGACCAGTTCCGCCGTCAGCCGCGCCAGGGCGTTGTGGATGCGCTCGTGCAGGGTCGCGTGAACGATGCGCAAGCCGCCGCCAACCAGCATCAGGAAGACGCGGCCTTCGGGCAGTCCATTCAATTGCGCGATCAGTTCCGGATAGCCTGAAAAGGCGATGCCCGCCGCGTTCACAGCGGTCTCGTTGTGTGGACACGCGACGATCGCCTGAACCGCGCCGGAGCGAACCAGCGCAAGCGCGGCCTCGACATATTTGACCGTCGCGCGCCCGGCCGCGGCCTCAACCCGTCCCGGCATGAACGCGCCAAAGGGCAACGCCTCGACAGGATGCATCTCGATCTTGTCCGCGCGCGCGGGAGACGCCGGATCATAAGCGCGCAACTGAAAATCCGGCGCGATCGCGCGCGCGTAGTGATCGAGCACGAAGGGATCGCCCACAAGGACGGGGCGGGGGCCCGAAACGCCGCGCGCGACGGCGGCCTTGATCGCGAGCTCCGGGCCAATGCCGTTGGGGTCGCCGACGGCGAGCGCGATGACGGGGCGGTGTTCGTGCATGGAGCGAGCCTGAATTGAAGAATGTTTTTTGCGCAACGCCGGCCGCGACAGGCGCTTGGCGCGGCGCCGCGCTTGCGGTTAGACTTGCCGTTGGAATGGGCCCTCATCGAACCGGGAGCTGGACATGTCGGATAATGCTAAGGTTGTTGCGGGCAAGGCGCAACCGCGCGGTCGTTATCCGCATATCAGACGGGCCGGGGATTTTCTGTTCATTTCCGGCACGTCGTCGCGCCTTCCCGACGGCAGCTTTGTTGGGGCGATAGCCGACGCCGCGGGCTCCGTCACGCTCGACATCCGCGCCCAGACGCGCGCCGTCATCGAGAATATTCGCGACATCCTTGGCGCCGAGGACGCGACGCTGGAGGATCTCGTCGAAATCACCTGCTACCTCGTCAGCATGAACGACTACCGGGGCTTCAACGAAACCTACGCCGAGTTCTTCGATTATGACGGCCCGGCGCGCACGACGCTCGCCGCGCATCAATTGCCGCATCCCCACATCTGCGTGGAGATGAAGGCGGTGGCGTACAAGCCGGTCGCTCCCTGAGCGTCGAAAGCGCAAAAAAGGCGGACCGAAGCCCGCCTTTTCGTCATTCGCGGTTGACGCAGACTTATTGCGGCTTGACGAACATGCCGACGATGCCGGCCGCGTTCTTGCCGCGGCCGGGCAGCTTTGCCCAGAGTTCCAGCATGGTCATGCCCGGCGGAAGTTCCTTCGGCTCGAAATCCGTCGCGATAATCACGAAAGTATAGTGATGCGGCGTGCCGGGAGGCGTGCAGGGACCGGAATAATAGGGCACGCCCTGGGTGCTCTTGCCGCCGACATATTTCGGCCCTTCGACGCTGGTCTCGCCTTCGGCGAAGCCGTTGACATCGGCGGGAATGCCATAGGCGACCCAGTGATGCACGCCGGCGCCCCCGCGGCCTTCCGGGTCCACCATGGTGAGCGCGTAGCTCTTGGTGCCGGCGGGAGGATTGGCCCAGGACAATTGCGGCGAGACGTTTTCGCCGACGCAATTGGGATTGCTGGGGTTCTTGTTGGCGTGTTTCTTGTTCATCATCGCGCCGTCCTTGAAGCTGGTCGACGTCAGCGCGAAGGGAGGCCCCGCGGGAGCGGCCGCGGCTGGAGCCGCCGGGGCGGGCGCGGGCGCTTGGGCAAGCGCCGCTGAACTGAACGCCAGCGCCATAGCGCCGACTGAAATCGTGGTTGCCAATACTCGCATGCTCATCATGGGTGTTTCCCCTTGTTACGCGCGAACTGAAACGGACGATCGATCGCGAAATTTGTATTCCCGCCGTTGCAGGTATTTCCCGCGCGGGACAGGCCGTTCGGCCGGAATACTCTTACGAGCGCCCGTCCGGAGCAAGCGAATAGTTTGCCCGAATAGTTTGCCCGATCCTGCCTGCGGTCGTGGTCATATCCGGGTCCACGCGAACGCCAACCGCATGGACATCGCGAACTCCCGCCTTGATTTCCGGGGGAAATGCTAATTCCGCTTGACGCTCAGCGCCAGCTTGGGCGGCTTGTTCAGCGTCTGGAAAATAACGCAATAACGCTCCGTGAGCTTGATCAGGGAATCGATCTTCTCCTGGGGCGCGTCGGTGTCGA
>JANYDZ010000228.1 GCA_025363375.1 Hyphomicrobiales bacterium | reverse complement strand
CTTTGGCGCAATACCCCGACAGGATGATCAGGATCATATCGCCGGCGCCGCCCGGGGGCAGCACCGACATCATGGCGCGCCTGTTGCAGCCGGGCATGCAGGAAGCGCTCAAGCAAAACGTCATCGTCGAGGCGCGCGGCGGCGCGGGCGGCTATATCGGCTCCGACGCCGTGGCGCGCGCGGCGCCCGACGGATACACGCTCCTGCTCGGCGGCGCCTTCACCGCGAACACCGCCATGTTGAAGAAGAAGTCGAGTTACGATCCGCGCAAGGACCTGGTTCCCGTGGCGATGTTCGCCAGCGTCCCCAACATCCTCGTGGCCGGCCCCCGGCTCAAGGCCAACAATGTCGCGGAACTTCTCGCCGAATCGAAAGCCAGTCCGGACAAACTCAATGTCGGTTCGAACGGCGTTGGCACGACGCTGCATCTGTCCGCCGAGCTGTTCAAGCTGCGCACCGGCGCGTCCATAACGCATGTGCCGTTTCGCGGCTGGTCCGACTGCATGGTCGCCGTGGTGGGCGGCGAAATCGACATGATGTTCGACAATTTGAGCACGGCGCTGCCGAACATCCAGGCCAACAAGCTGCGCCCTTTCGCGGTCACGGCGAAGACGCGTCATCCATCCTTGCCGAACGTGCCGACGCTCGCCGAGCTCGGCGTCCCCGACGCGGAAGTGTCCTCGTGGTTTGGCGTCATGGCGCCCGCGGGCACGCCACGGGCGGTTGTCGATAAACTCGGCCAGACCTTCCGGTCCATCGCGGAAACGCCGGACTTCAAGCGCCTGATCGCCCAGCAAGGCATGGACGCGACTTTCGTGCCCCAGTCGGACGCGTCAAAATTCTGGCTGTCCGAGATCGACCGCTGGGAGGCGATCATCAAGTCGTCGGGAATTGAGACGCAGGATTAGGCGAAGCCGCCTGCGCCCCGCCGCCCGCTGTCTTCAGCCAGGCCGCGCCGCATGCTTTCGCCAGTTCGCGCACGCGCAAAATATAGCTCTGGCGCTCGGTGACGGAAATCACGCCGCGCGCGTCGAGCAGGTTGAAGCGGTGCGAAGCCTTGACGCACTGGTCGTAGGCGGGCAGCGCGAGCAAATGCCGCTGATCGTTCGCGTCTCCCGCAGGCTCGCCCTTGGCGAGCAGCGCCAGGCATTCGGCTTCCGCGTCCTTGAAATGTTGAAACAGCATCGCGGTGTCGGCATGTTCGAAATTGTGCCGGGAGAATTCCTGCTCGGCCTGCCTGAACACATCGCCGTAGCTGATTTTGTCCGCGCCCTCCAGCCCGTTGAAATTGAGGTCGTAGACGTTCTCGACGCCCTGCACGTACATGGCGAGGCGCTCGAGCCCGTAGGTGAGTTCGCCCGAGACGGGCGCGCATTCCACGCCGGCCACTTGTTGAAAATAGGTGAATTGCGAGACTTCCTTCCCGTCGCACCAGCATTCCCAGCCGAGCCCCCACGCGCCCAACGTCGGGCTTTCCCAGTCGTCTTCGACAAAGCGGATGTCGTGCAGAAGCGCGTCGACGCCAATGGCTTTGAGCGAGCGTAGATAGAGTTCCTGCAAGTCCGGCGGCGACGGCTTCAGGATGACCTGGAACTGGTAATAATGCTGGAGCCGGTTGGGATTTTCGCCATAGCGCCCATCCTTGGGACGGCGCGAGGGTTGAATATAGGCGGCTTTCCACGGCTTGGGGCCGAGCGAGCGCAGAGTGGTGGCGGGATGGAAGGTGCCCGCGCCGACTTCCATGTCGTAGGGCTGCAGAATGACGCAGCCCTGCTCCGCCCAGAAATTCTGCAGGGTGAGAAGCAGGCCCTGAAAGGAGCGGGCGGGATCGAGAGAAGGGGACATGTGATTTGGCCTGCAAGGAAGGCGCGCAAACTATTTGGCGCGCGGCGCCGGGTCAAATGGACGCGAACTGCGTGGACGCGAACTCCGTCTCTTCGGCTGAACGCCGGATGAATAGATTGGTCAGGCGGCGTTAATGCGCGTTTAACTACAAGCGCGCGCAAGAGTTCGCGGAGGCGGTCGTTTCCGCCGGGCGAGCCTGGAGGGTAAAGGTCATGTTTCGTATGTCCGTTTTCAGCAAGCTCGCCGCGGCGTTGGCCGCGGGTCTGGCGCTCGCCGGGCCGTCTCTGGCCCAGCAGGTCGATCCGAACGATCCGCGTTTTCAGCGGCATCGTCAGCGGCTGGAGCAACAACAGCAGCAGCAACTACAGCCACGTGTTGCGCCGCAGCCGCGTTTCCAGCCGCCGCAGGCGCAGCAGCAGCCGCGGTTCCGCCAGCCGCCCCCGGTTGCGCAGGCGGAGCCCCGGTTCTACCCGCAGCCCGAGGCTCCGCGGTTTCGCCCGCGTCCGCCGCCGCCGATCTATTATCCGCAACCGGTTCCGGCGCCGGTCTACCCGCAGGCGCAGCCCTATCCCTATTACGAGCCCGCGCCCGTTTATGAGGAATATCCCGCGTACCACGCGCGTCCGGCCTTTCGCGGGCGTTGCGTCGTCCGCCGCGTCTGGGTCGATACGCGCTTTGGGCCGCGCCGCGTGAAGAAACGCATCTGCCGCTGATTCCGACGCGGTGAACCGCGAAAGCCGGCGCGTTGCCGCCGGCTTTTTTTGTGTGAATGAAAAATGCATGCGGGTCTCAGCGGCGGTTCAGCGCGAAGCATCTTATCTCCCTCACGCCGGCAAACATTCCGTGCGTGAGGCGGCAAGCGCGATTGACGCGCCGAGGGGCTTGCTATGCGGAGCCCCTTGCTATGCCGAGCCCCTTGCTAAGCGATGTCCAGAGTCGCGCGGCCGCGGTGCAGCGCATCGGCTTGCGGCGTCAAGCGCCCGTCGGCTTCGTGCAGAACGAGGCCTGGCATGACGCATGCGGCGGCGCGGCTGCCCTTGCGGCCGACGGCGATCAGGCGGAGGGCGGGCGCGCCAGCGCGTGGGTGCACCGGCACAATGGCAAGACCGCCAAAGCGCCCCGCGCAAGCTTTGAGCAAGTCCGCGAGGTCCTCCCCCCGCACGATGATCGCCATGCGCCCATCCGGTTTTGTCAGCGCCATTACGGCCCGCATCCAGCCGGCGAGCCCCTCCGGCCCGAGCACGTGAGCGAGCGCCCTGCGCGCGTCGGGCGAGGCGCGGGAGCGGGCGGCGGCCATCCAGGGCGGGTTGGCGACGACGATATCCGCGCTGGCGTCCGCGAGGCCCGCCGCGCGCCGGCTGCTGGCGGACAGGATATCGACTTCAATCACATTCACGCGATCGGACATGCCGTTGAGCGCGACATTGTCCCGCGCCAGCGCCGCCGTCATCGGGTCGATTTCGAGCAGCGCGGCCCGCAGCAAAGGCGCCCGTTGCGCCATCATCAACCCGACCGCGCCGACGCCGGCGCCCGCGTCGATCAGCATGCCGAGGGGATCGGCGACGGCCGCCGCCAGCAGCACCGCGTCGGTGCCGACACGGTGGCCTTGCGTGGGCTGGCGCAGGCGCACGGCGCCGTCGAGAAATGCATCGGACGCGTCAGCCACGGGCCGCAACCGGGCGAAGTTCGGCGGCAAAACCCGCCTCGGCGAGCAAACGCCGCGCGCGCAAAATATCGTCCGAATGCGCCAGCACCCGGCGCGGCAGAAAACCAATCGAGCCTTCCAGCGCGCTCATATGGGTGTCGGCGACGAAATATCGGATGTTTTCAGCCGTCAGCAGGGCTTCGACGACCGAGATCAGCACGAGATCGTTGGTGCGCATGAGTTCTTCCACGCGGCTACGCTCGCATATGGGCGCGGCGCAGCGCAAGCGGCGGGAGAAGCGCCCCTGATTCGCGAAGTTTTACGAAGTTTTGTTGACTCTGTCGATCAATGACATCATGTTTCCGCCGGGTCCGGTCCCAT
>JANYDZ010000216.1 GCA_025363375.1 Hyphomicrobiales bacterium | reverse complement strand
CTCGACACAAAAAAACCGCCCGGGGCGAACCCGGCGGGCAGGGAACGCGTTAACGATTTGCTCGACTGTTAACAAAACGTATATCACAAAAAATCCGGGAAATCAAAGGATTCCGCGCGCGACCCCGCGTTGGCTCGACGCGGAAGGTTAACATCGCAAGATCGCGGCCGTGAAAATTTGCCGGAAAAGCAGTTCGGGAAGTTCAGTCGCCCTCGCCCGGTTCCGGCGAAAAATAGGCGTCGAATTTGCCTGGCTTTCCGTCAAAGGACTTGGAATCCGCCGGCGCTTCGCGTTTGATCGTGATATTTGGCCAGGACTTGACCATTTCCACGTTGAGTTTCAGCCATTTTTCCAGGCCCGGCTCGGTATCCGGCTTGATCGCCTCGGCAGGGCACTCGGGTTCGCAAACCCCGCAATCGATGCATTCGTCGGGATGGATCGCCAGCATGTTCTCGCCTTCGTAGAAGCAGTCCACCGGACAAACTTCCACGCAATCCATGTATTTGCACTTGATGCAATTCTCGACGACGACATAGGTCATAAAAGCGGCTCCCGGCGAGCTTGCGGGCCGTGCCCACGCCCGCGTGTCAGGGTGTTCTGTCAGTCGGGTTGCTAACGCCTTTGCAACGCAGGCGCAAGAAGAAGCCTCGAATCAGTCGCTGCGATCCGCCGATTCGGCCCGCCTGGCGGGCGCATTGAGGTCCTCGTAAAGAAGCCGCGCTTCTGGATACGCGCCTCGCCGTTCGCCCAGCGCGACGATTCGCAGCACTCTGGCTTCCCGCTCCAGGGCGATTGTCAGCACATCGCCTGTTTTGATGGACTTTCCGGCTGCGCGAATACGCAGGCCGTTGATTCGCACGTGCCCGGAACCGGCGAGTTCGGCGGCCAGCGGGCGAGTACGAACCACTCGCGCATGCCAGAGCCACAGGTCGAGGCGCAGCCGCGCGGGTGTTCCGGCGGCTGGATCACGGCTCGGTTGGCGAGATGATCTTCTACCCACACGTTCCCATCGGTCAGGCTGCCTTATTCTTTGCGGGCTTTGTTTTCGAGTTCGGTCTTCAACGCGAGTAATTTTGCAAAAGGCGACAATGGATCCGGCTGTTTGTCGCGGACCGGGCGCTCGGTCGTCGCGAACGGTCGATCGTTGCGCTCCGGGCGTCTGTCCTTGTTGAAGGGCCTCCCGCCCTGCGGACGCGGCCCGCTCTGGCGTTCACCCGATTGATTTTTGTCGCCGCCGCCGCCTTGACGTTCCGGACGGCCTTCGGATCTGCCCTTGAATCCCTCGTAGCGCTTGGTCCTGTCCTGACGCGGCGGACGAATATCGGGCGTTCCGGTTGTTTCTCCCACAGACGGCGTCTGGCCTTCGACTTGCCCTGTCGCCGGAACTGTCGCCTGTCCGGCTCCAGGCGCGGCAGGTCGATGATGCCTTTGGCTCCCGCCTTCACGAGCTGGTCCCCGATTGCGGTTACGTTCCGGGCGCGGTCCTTCGCGGTGTTGCGGCCTGCGGCCCGGCCGCCAGACTTCGATCAGCGCCGGCTCCGCTTCGACTGCCGGCGGCGCGGTTTGGACGGATGGTTCCGCTTCGACGGCCGCCTCCAACATTTCGGCAACCGCAATCAAACTGTCAGCCTCCGGCGTTTCAGCAACCGGTTCGGCAGGGGCCGGCGCCGCTTCGACCAAAGGTTCGGCTGGTTCCGCTTCCACGAGCGGTTGACTGGCGGCTTCCACGGGAGTCGCTTCGGAAATCGCTTCCGTCTCGCCGGGCTCCAGGGAAGTCGATTCGACGGACGCCGCTGCTTCCAAATCCGCCTCTTTGGTCTCCACTGGCGCGATGGGCGTCATCGGCGCGGCCTTGATCAGCGGCACGGTGATGGCCGGCCCCTTCCGGCTCTCCATCGCATAACTGAGAGATTTCAGAATTGAGGTGAAAGCCTCCCCCGAACAGCCCGCCAGCGACGTCATGCCGACCGTCACGACAAATCCGTCGCCATCCGCTGTTCCCGCGGGCGGGTCGCCGACGCTGATCCCCGGCCGATAATTGATCGCCGGTCTGATGAGATCGGCGAGACGCTCCAGAATATCGACGCGTACGGCGCGTTCGCCACACACGCGGAAACCCGCGGCGAGATAAAGTCCTTTTGGCGTTTCCTTGGCGGCGGCGAAGGAAGTGCGGCCGGAGGACGCCAGATGCGCAACATCGGCAAGACCGCTCACAGCCTCGACGCCGCCGTGCTTCAGCGTCCACAGCAACGCCGCCAGCGAGCGCGCCGCTGGCTTCAGCAGTTGCGGCAGATACAGATGATAGGCGCCGAAACGAACCCCGAGCTTGCGCAAGGCCGCGCGACCGGTCTGGTCCAGCGTCTTCATCTCATTGCCGACGCGCGCGCGTTCCAGCACGCCCAGCGCCTCGGCGACCTGATACGCTATGCCGCGCGCGATCCCTTCGACGCCCTCGGCAAGCTCCAGCAACGCCAGCGATCCCAGCAATTTCTTCACGTGCTGGTCGATCCAGATGTCGAGGCGTTTCTGCACAATCTCGAGCGCGGCGCCGTTCAGGTGGTCGTCCGCCAGCACGCGCACGCGCGGCAACAGAACGTGATCGCCGCTCGTGAGCCTGCCGACAGGCTCTCCGAGCCAGCGGATGATTCCGTCGTTGGCCAACACAAAGGCGCTGTCGACGGCTTCATGAACACGCGTGGCGCGGCCTTCGATCTCGCCGACAAGC
>JANYDZ010000208.1 GCA_025363375.1 Hyphomicrobiales bacterium | reverse complement strand
CCGCGAACGAATATCCCGTCGAAATCAACGCCGTCGCGAGATCGAGTCGCGACCCCGCGCCGGCTCCTTTTGTCAGCGTTGCAAAGCACAGCACGAAATTGAGCCTCGTCGCGGGATCGACGGCGGCGACATAGCATTGCGGTTTCAGATCGCGGACGAGACTGACGAGCATCGCGAGGCTGGCTTCGCCGCAATCCCCCGATATTCCGTGCTGGTTCGTGAAACTGGTTCCACGCAAGCACGCCTGAACGCCGTAGAGGCGATAGCGCGCGCCAGATGCCGACCATGTGTCGCCTGTCTCGTAGACGGCGTCGCCCGGTATCGTAAACCATTTTTGCGGCGACTGCGCGGACGCGGAATGCGCCACGGACGCGACCAGAGCCGCGATGGCCGACATCCGCGACATCGCCTAATATCCCCTAAGATCGAATCGAAATTGTTGAGCCCCGTTCGCGGTGGTGATTATGACGAAATATTGCCGATCATTCGGCGTACGCGGCGTCGGTGTGTAGACGCCCTGACAGGTCATGACGTCGTTGTAAGAACTGCAAACGTTCGCGAGGGCTTGAGGATCGGCGCATACGGAACCATTGGGGTCAGGATTGATCGCGGTCGCATCTCCGGGAATTACGGTGTTCGAAGACACGTTTGAAAGATTCGATTGCCATCCCTCGGGCAAGGGCGTCGCGTTTCCCGAAATTTTTCCGGCGGGGCAGGCTTTATAGGGGTCGTAAACGACATTGCCCGCGTTGCCCTCGGAACACACCGGCCATCCCCCGCCCCTGGCGAGACTGCGAAAGAGCTGCGTCATCACGGGCACGCAATAGGGGATGCCGGACCATCCCGGCGCCGTTGCGGCGGCGCAAAGGAGCACCTTGCAGCCGAAGGACGCGTCTTGAGCCCGGGCGCAGGGCGTGATCGCGATTGTCAGGAACACTGGAATTGCGAGGGTTTTCGCCGCTTTCATGAATTCTCTCCGTGGGGGCTTGCCGTGGCGGCGTCTTTACACCATAAATTATATTGAAATGCGAGGACGGGATGGATTCGCGGACAGTTTGTTTTTTGATGGTTCTTGCCGGCGGCGGTTTTTCCGCCGTTGGCGTGTTGGCTGCCGGGCTTCCGAGCCGGTCCGAAAAGACTGGCAATCGCGTTCCCGAGTTCGTGATCGCCAGGGAAGCGCGCGTTGACGAGGCGGGCGTGGTCAAACCTGTCGAAGCGCTCGCGACCACTATCGAAATCATTGGGTCCGCCCCGAACTCGGGCGGGGTCTCGCAATGCCCTGATGCCTCGATGCTCGACGTTGTCGCCGCGCAAAAACTCGTCTTCGATGTCGCAACGGAAGAAAGGTTTTTCCCCGAATTCGTTGTATCCGTCGCCAGAATCGAAAGTCGCTTCAACGCGAGCGCTCTTTCGGCGAAGGGCGCTTATGGCCTGATGCAACTCGAGCCAGCAACGGCCGCGCGATATCGCGTCAATATCTGCGATCCCACTGGCAACGTCCGGGGCGGCGTCAAGTTCTTGCGCGATCTTCACGCGAAGTACCGCAATCCCCTCTATATCCTCGCGGCTTACAACGCCGGCGAGCGCGCGATGATCGACGCGAGGGGCGTCCCCGCCTTTCCGGAGACGGTTCGTTTCGTCGCCGATGTCCTCAACGATTTTTACGAATGGCCTGCCGTAGCGGCGGTCGCCGCGCCAAAAGTTGTGCGCGCGCCCTCGAGCGTCGCTCACCCCCGCACAACCTCCGCTTTCTCCGCTCGCGCGCCAGCACGGGAAGCCAAAACACCGCCGGACCCGTCATGGGCGTCGGGTTTCGTCATGCATGTGGGATCGGGGACTGGTGAATGACTTTTGGCAAATTGCCGATGATATTTCTGGCACAGCGAACGACATTTGCAATTGTGGCTTTCGGATATGCGACCTCCGCGCTGGCCGGAGGCGGGGCCTTGCAACCCGTGCAATCCACGCTGACGACGCTGGTCACGGCGTTGACCGGACCGATCTCGACGGCGGTCGCGGTCCTCGCCGTCATTGCCTGCGGCTTCATGGCATTCGCCGGACGCATGGGCTGGGGCATCGCGGGGTCCGTGATCATGGGTATCACCCTCGTCTTCGGCTCGGCGCAAATCGTCCAGTTCTTCCAGTCGGCGGT
>JANYDZ010000380.1 GCA_025363375.1 Hyphomicrobiales bacterium | reverse complement strand
CTGGTACGCGAATATGAGCGAGAAGGATCTATCGGCTGTTGTGGCCTATTTGCGAACTTTGCCGAAGAAGTGAGCCGTTCTTTTTCGCCGTCAACCCGCGCTCCCATTCGAGCGCCTGTTTCACGATCTCGTCGAGATTGTCGAACTTCGGCGTCCAGCCAAGCTCCTTGCGCGCGCGTTCGTTGGAGGCGACGATCGCCGCGGGATCGCCGGCGCGCCGCCCCGACATGCGCACCTCGAAATCAACGCCCGCCGCGCGCTTCACGGTCTCGATCACTTCGAGCACGGAATAGCCGCGGGAATAACCGACGTTGCAGACGATGCTGCCGCCCCCCTCGCGCAGGCGGCGCAGCGCGTCCATGTGAGCGCGCACGAGGTCCGTCACCTGAATGTAGTCGCGCAGGCATGAACCGTCGGGCGTTGGATAATCCACGCCAAATACGTCCATGCCCTCGCGCATTCCAAGCGCCGCCTGCACGGCGACCTTGATGAGATGGGTGGCGTTGTCGGTGGACTGGCCGCTGCGGCCCTTGGGATCGGCTCCGGCGACGTTGAAATAACGCAGCGCCGTGTAGCGCAGCGGATGCGCCTTCGCCGTGTCCGCCAGCATCCACTCGACCATCAGCTTGGAACGGCCATAGGGATTGATCGGGTCCTTGGGATCATCCTCTTTGACCGGCGTGCTCTTCGGTTCGCCGTAGACGGCGGCGGTGGACGAAAAGATGAAATGCTTCACCCCTCCCTCGACCGCGCATTGCAGCAGGCTGCGGGCTTTCGCGGTGTTGTTCTCGTAATAGCCGAGCGGATCGGCGACCGATTCCGGCACCACGATTTTGGCGGCGAAATGGATGACCGACCCGATGTTGTGTTTCGCGAGAATGTCGCGCACCAGCGCGGAATCGCCGAAGTCCCCGACGACGAGCTGCGCGCCCTCCGGCACCGCCCAGCGGAATCCCGTGGTAAGATTGTCGAGCACGACGACCTTCTCGCCCGCATCCAGCAGTTCAAGCGCCATATGGCTGCCGATGTAGCCCGCGCCGCCCGTCACCAGAACACTCATGGCTGTCCTCGTTCCATTTGCCCGTCACGCGAAATTAACGCTTCCGGCCTAACATGCAGGCAACTACACGAGACTTGCTAAGGTTCCGTGTATGCGGGCCCAGGCCCGCCTTGTAACGCGGATTGCCGCGTTTTCACGCAATCGGACGCCAGCATTCAACCTCGGCCGCCAGCCGGCGGCCATTGCCAATGGACCTTCCATGACCAAGCGCATTCGCAAAGCGGTTTTTCCCGTCGCCGGCCTGGGCACGCGGGTCCTGCCCGCCACCAAAATGGTGCCGAAGGAAATGCTGACCGTCGTCGATCGCCCGGTGTTGCAGCATTGCGTCGAGGAAGCGCGCGAAGCCGGCATTGAACATTTTGTGTTCGTCACCGGCCGCAACAAGGCCGTCATCGAAGATCATTTCGACCTTGCCTATGAACTGGAGGACACTTTGCGGAAACGCGGCAAGACCACGGAGCTCGCAGCCCTGCTTGCCGATACTCCCGGGGCGGGCGCGACAAGCTTTACCCGCCAGCAGGCGCCGCTTGGTCTTGGCCATGCCGTCTGGTGCGCCCGCGACATCGTCGGCGACGAACCTTTCGCCGTCATACTGCCCGACATGATCACCCTGCCGGGCCGGCGCGATACGCGCTGCCTGCGCCAGTGCATCGAGACGTGGGAACAGCATCAGGGCAATGTCATCGCGGTTGAGGAAGTCGCGCCCTCGGAGACGCACATGTACGGCGTCGTTTCCGTGGGCGCCGATCACGGGCACACGTTCGAAATCAACGGCATGGTGGAAAAGCCGCCGCAGGGAACCTCGCCCTCCAACCTCATTATCTCCGGGCGTTATATTCTAGGGCCCGAGATTTTCAGCATTCTCGCCAACATCGACAAAGGCGCCGGCGGTGAAATCCAGCTCACCGACGGCATGAAGAAGCTTGCGGAAACGCAGAAGTTCTTCGGCGTGCGTTTTGACGGCAAGACCTACGACACCGGTTCGAAGGTCGGTTTTCTCGCGGCGAACGTCGCGTTTGCGCTGTCGCGTCCAGACATCGCGCCGGCGTTCCGCGCGGAGCTGAAGAAGATCGTGGGGACGCTTTAGCTCGCTGAAGCGGTCGCGGTCGCCCCAGGCGTTTGACGTCTGGACGTCCTTTGCGTAGCGTCCCTGAAAGGGGCGAATCATGCGTAAATCACCTGGCGATGTTAGGGACTCCATACTCGATTACCTCGCTACGATGGATAGCGCCTCGATCACGGAAATCTACGATGCCGTGGAGAACCGGATCGGCGACGTGTCGCCGTCATCCGTAAGGTCATGGCTCAACCTCAATGTTCCCGGGCGCATTGAGCGTCTGGATCGCGGTCGATACCGGCTGAAGCTGGAAATGCCGCCCAAAACGTCGAATAGCGACTTCGAAAACATCGCCATTGGCAAAACTCGGATGATCGCGGCTGATTGCTTTGACTGGCTTCGTCGGCGCGAGCCAAACTCGATTCACGCGGTTGTCACGGACCCGCCCTACGGACTCAACGAATACTCGGTCAAGGAACAAGCGAAATTGCGCAACGGGCGCGGCGGCATATGGCGCCTTCCTCCCGCATTCGACGGACATCGACGCGCGCCGCTGCCGAGGTTCACAATCCTGACGCACGAAGATCGCGTGTCGTTAAGAGCTTTTTTTCTCGAATTCGGCCGCCTGCTCCGACGCGCGACCGTACCGGGCGCAAACGTGCTGATCGCGAGCAATCCGCTCCTCGGACACATCGTCGCGTCCGCGATGAACGAAGCCGGATTTGAGAACCGCGGTTCGATCGTCAGATTGGTCATGACCATGCGGGGCGGCGACCGTCCAAAAAACGCGCACGAGGAATTCAGCGGCGTCAGCGTCATGCCGCGCTCCATGTGGGAGCCCTGGATTGTGTTGCGCGCGCCTCTTGACGGCAGGGTGCAGGACAATTTGCGGCGTTGGAAAACCGGCGGTTTTCGGCGCGTGTCGGACGACAAGCCTTTTGGCGACGTAATTCGTTCGCACCCCACGCCGCCGAAGGAGCGCAAGATCGCGGCGCACCCCTCGCTCAAGCCTCAAAGTTTCTTGCGCCAAATCGTTCGCGGCGCGCTGCCGCTCGGCGAAGGGATAGTGTTTGATCCATTCGCCGGCTCTGGATCAACTCTGGCGGCCGCGAATCACGTTGGGTACGCCAGCATCGGCGTCGAGCGCGACCGGAATTATTTTGAACTAGCCAGAAAGGCTATCCCGCAGCTGGCGCGCCTGGTCGCCGAGCCGATAGACCCATTGTGAACGCAGCTTCTTGACGCCCTCGCGATCGAGTGTCGCGGTGCGCGTGCCCAATTCGCCGCGCGCGTTTTTCCGAAAATCGTCTTTCGTTACTTGCGCAAGATAGATTTCATTGAAGCGCATCGGGCTACGGCAACCGACTGGTTCGGTCACATTGTCGACTTCGTAGACGAAGACGCACATCCATTGATCGCGCGCTCCATGGGTATCGACCGCGCCGCCGGCCTTTCGCGTCGTTTTGATCTCAATTCCCCATTCGCCCGCTTGAACTTTGTCGTTCGCGTATTTGCCGCGAACAATGAGATCCGGATGCCCGTTGTGGTATCGATTCTGGACCAATGAACGCGAATGGCTCGCCAGACTCGCGGTCAGCATGTCCGAGATAATCCCGGTCATCGCGGCGGGCCGCAATATGTCGTCGAGCCGACCAAGGCCCTTGGGTGCGAGAGCCAAATTCACGTCGCGGAAAAAATCATGGATGTCCTGCATCGCAAGTTCGAAATCCTTAAGCCGAAGCTCAAAGGGCAGGTTCGCTCCCGCGTTGAAGACGCCGCCTTCGACAACCTGCTTTTTCAATTTCCTACCTCTGCAGCTTCAACCCCAGCAGAAACACGTTCGCGGTGTAGTCGCTGCCGGGATTGGTGGACTGCAACCGTTCGTGGGTAAAGCTGCCG
The DNA here is from genome assembly GCA_025363375.1 of Hyphomicrobiales bacterium. Lineage (GTDB taxonomy): Bacteria > Pseudomonadota > Alphaproteobacteria > Rhizobiales > Beijerinckiaceae > Terripilifer. The sequence goes on along the minus strand of JANYDZ010000380.1, from coordinate 3,743 downwards.
CGCACGCTCACGCCGCGGTTGAGGAGATATTCGGCGCGCAGCGTGCCGGAGAATGTATTCTCGCGCAGAGTGACGCCCTTGTATTCATTGACGCCGAAAGTTCCCGCGGCGCCGAGCGTGAGATTGCGCAGCAGCGCGTGCGAGACATCGATCGTCAGAGCGCGGTTGACGGCGCCCGACGCGTTGGCGACCGTCGTCTCCGCCAGGGTCGTCGCGCCCCGCAGCGACACGCTGGTCAGCGGCGAAGCCGTCCACACCAGCGCCGCGTCAAGCGTGGCTCCGGCCAGCAACGGCAAACGCGAGTCGGAATACCGGCGTTGCGCGTAACCGACCGAGGTTTCTCCCGTCAGCGTGCGCGTCAGTTCGAACGTGGAGCCTATTTTCGCGGAGCCGCCACTGGAGTCGCGCTTGAACCCCGCGCTGTCGATCGATTGGTCGCGCCGGCGCAGATCCCCGCCCGCCTCGACGAAAGGCGCGACGCCGGGCGTGACTTGATAGCCGACGCGGACGCGCGCGCCATAGGCGTTGAAACTGTTGCCGCTGAGCGGCAGCTTGGCGCCGTTGTTCAACGTTGCGTCTTCATAGCCGGTGCGGTCCAGCGTCCCGTGCAGAGCCAGTTCGAGATTGCCGATCTTTTGCGTGCCCCCCGCCGTGGCGCCGGACGTCAGCGTCAGCGGCCGGCCCTTGACCTTGGTGGAAGGCAATTCCGTGGAGTTGGGCCGCTGCGTGTCGAGTTGCCCGCGCAGCTGAAAATCGAAGGCGGCGTCGCGCGTCGCATCCACGCGCAAATCCAGCTTGCCTTGCGCGTCGGGACGGCTCGCGTCCGCGGCGGAATAATATTTGGAATAGCCGGCCTTGAAGTCGCCCTTGAGCTCATGCGCCGACCAGTCGGATTTCCACGACGCGCCGATTTCCCCGCGCGTCGTCGCCGATCCGCCGGCCGCGCCGGCGACGCGGTTCGGATTGGAATCATAGCCGCTGGACACATCTACATAGGGCACAAGCCTGAGCGATCCAACGCCAACGCCAATGGGCGCATAGGGATCAGCCTCGACCTTTGGCCGTGTTTTTGCGGGAATCGAAGCAACGGTGGCGACCGTCGGCGCGGGCGGCGCGCCTTTGCCGGGCGTGGCCCGTTGCTGGCGCGTCGCCGCGGCGCTGGCATAGGGCTGGAGCGGCGGCAGCGGCTTGCCCGTGGTTTTGCGTTGACCGGAAAACCTTGTGCGTGGCTCGACGCGCTTGCGCGGTTTGCCATAATTGGGCGCGGTCAGATCAACCGGATCGATTTTTTCCGGCGAGGAAGCCGCGGTCGCGCCCGTCAACCCGCCGGACGCGCGGCGCGCCGTTCCCGTGGCTGGCGTCAGATCGCCATCGGCTACATTGGCGCCGGTGCCGCGCAAGCCCTCGACGTTGCGCTCCTGCGCATGGCCCTGGCTGCTTGCGGTCAACGCGAGCATGACCGCCGCCACACTCGCGGCGAATCGCTCGACAGGGAAACGGCGGCTCTGAGGCAAGGCGATCCTCGCGCGGCGCCCCGACGGGCGCTTGCCGCCAGCGTTAAGCATTTATGGTTAACCAACGGTTACCGCCCCCGAAATGACAGGCGGACCGGTTCAATGATATGAAACCGCCATGAATATGAACCCGCCATGACTTCGAATCAGGCTCGCGCCCCCGCGACAGATTCCGCTCTGCGCACGCTGGGGCTCGAACGCGCCGGCATCGCCGCCCTCGAAGCCGCGCTGGCCACGCCCGGCGACGACGGACTTGCCCTGGCCTTCGAGGCCGCTGTTGCGCTGCTGCGCAAGGTGACGGGGCGCGTCATCGTTACCGGCATGGGAAAATCCGGCCATATCGGCCGCAAGATCGCCGCGACAATGGCCTCGACCGGCTCGCCCGCCTATTTTGTCCATCCTGCGGAGGCCAGCCACGGCGATCTCGGCATGATTCTATCGGGCGACGCCATTCTCGCGCTTTCGTGGTCGGGAGAGACGGCGGAACTCGCCGATATGATCACCTATTCCCGGCGCTTCGGCATTGGCCTCGTGGGCATTACCGCCAGCGCGGATTCGGCCCTTGCGCGTGAAGCCGATGTGGTGCTCGTACTTCCGAAAGCCGAGGAAGCCTGGCCCGATGGTTTGGCGCCGACGACTTCAACAACCATGCAGATCGCCATCGGCGACGCTCTCGCCATCGCGCTGCTCGAAGCGCGCGGCTTCACGGCGGCGGATTTCCGCCAGTTTCATCCCGGCGGCAAGCTCGGCGCCAGGCTCTCCTTCGTGCGCGATATCATGCACAAGGATGACGCGGTGCCGCTGATCGCCGTCGGCGCGCGCATGGAAGCCGCGGTTCTGGAGATGACCGGCAAGCGTTTTGGCTGCGTCGGCGTCGTCGATGGCGCGGGCAAGCTTGCGGGCATCATCACCGACGGCGACCTGCGCCGCCACATGCGCGCCAGCGGCAATCTCCTGTCGGAGAGCGTCGAATCCGTGATGACGCCGACGCCAACCACCATTGAGCCCGAAGCCATGGCCGCCGAAGCGCTGGCCTTGCTCAACGAGAAACGCCGTTCCGTGCTGATCGTGGTGGACGCCGCGCGCAAGCCCGTGGGGATTGTGCATTTGCACGATCTGTACGCGGTCGGCGTGGCGTGAACGCGTCGGACCGTCCGGCCGAAAATTATTTCAGCGGGTTATTTCGGCGATTTATTTCGGCGAACTATTTCGGGATGACGATCTGTTCCAGCTTCGCCGCTTCGGTCGGCAACGCCGCCGCGCCCGGGGGATAGCCGTTTACCTTGAGCACATAGGCCATCACGTCCACGACCATCTGGTCCGCAAGATTGCCCGCGTCGTTCGGCGGCATGGATTCCTTGATGCGCGCGAAGCGTTCGCCGAGCGTCTGGCCCTTCCAGCCAAATGTAAAGGGCTCGCCGACAAGGCCGGGCGCGTCGCCCTTCGAGTTGAGATCGCGGCCATGGCATGACGCGCATTTCGAAGCATAGGCCGCTTGTCCGCGTTGCGCTTCAGCCTCCGTGTAGACGCCGCCGGCGACGGAGGTCTGCGCCATCGCCGCCGAACCCAGCCATCCCGGCAGCAGACAAAGCACCGCGCCAAATTTCATCATCGCACATTCCTTTTTTGTCATCCCTGCCAGCGCGCATAGGGATCTTCTTCCGGCAGAGCCTCGGCTTCAACCGCGAGTTCGAGATCGCAATTTACATCGATCGTCTGTTCCGGCGCCAAAAAGCCCGCTTTCCAGATAAACAACCTCTGCTTCCCGGCCGGCGCTGTAAAGCGCGCGACTCCGGTTGCGTCCGTCGCGCCCCTGTGAAAGCCAAGACGCACCTGCGCTTCAACAATCGGCGCGCGCGTCCCGCGTTCAACCAGCGTCACGCAAACCTGGTGGCGGCCGGGCGCGACGGCCATGTAGCTGAACGAAGCCGACGCGCCCTCGTGCGGCAGTTCGAGATCGCGCGCGGCGAAGGCCGCCGTGCAATGGCGCAATCCCTGTTCGGCGCTCGCGGTTGCTTGCAACTGCGCCCAATAGAGCCCGTCGGTTCCCGGCCATGGCGCGTCGCCGAGCAAGCCCGCCGCGATGACGCCGCCGGTCTCGTCGCGAAGCTCGATGGCGCGTCCCGTCAGCACGCAACAGGCGCCGCACTTGGCGCCCACTTTCACGGAAAAATGTTCGCAGACGACAACGGGCGAAGGCACATCCCACACGGCAAGGCTGGTTTTATG
>JANYDZ010000176.1 GCA_025363375.1 Hyphomicrobiales bacterium | reverse complement strand
TTCGCCTAAGCGTCACGCCGTAAAAGAACCTCAGTGCGCACACGATCTGGTTGAGCCCGGGCCACGAGATGCCCGTCCCCGCCAGATGCACCTGAAAAGCCCTGATATCCTCGACATCGAACCGATCCGGCGACCCGCCGAAATGCCGGCTCAACTTCGAAACCGCGCTGATGTAGGATCGCTGTGTCGCCGGCGACAGATTGCGGATCGTCATGTCTTCGATCATGCGGCGGCGAAGAGGGCTTAACTCGGCCATCTGGAAACTCCTGTCTGAGAGGTGGGCTGCAACACCCGCATCCTCTCAGACAGGAGACCCCTCACGCGAACTCGCCGCTTCCGCCGCGGTAGCGGCTTCGTTCAATCAGAACAAAGCTGATTTGGGAATCCCCATCGATTCCGTCAGACAGGAAAAGGCTCTAGAGCCTCGTGCCTGAAAATGGAATCGAGGGGATTCCCAAATCAGGCGAATAGTGATTCACCGTCGTTGGAGGTGAATCATGGGCCACAGCTATTCGATGGATCTCCGCGAGCGGGTCGTCGCGAGCGTGAACGAAGGGCATTCCCGGCGGGAAACCGCGCGGCTATTCAAGCTGTCCGACAGCTGCGCGGTCAAGCTGCTGCAACGCGTGGCGGCGACCGGATCGGCCGCGCCGGCGCGGCAGGGACGCCCGCCGGGACACGGCAAGCTCTCGCCGCATCGCGATTTCCTGATCGCGCGCGTCAAGGAAAAGCCGGACATCACCTGCCAGAGCTCGCGGCTGAATTGCTGGCGGCGCGCGGCGTCGCGGTGACGGCGCCCTCGCTGTCGCGTCTGCTGTGCGCGGCGGGGTTCTCATATAAAAAAAGCCCTGCTGGCGAGCGAGCAAAAACGGCCGGACGTGGCCCAGAGGCGCCGCGTCTGGATCGAACAGCGCCAGCCGCTGATGCGCCTCGATCCGGGGCGCCTCGTCTTCATCGATGAAACCGCCGTGGCCACCAACATGACGCGCCCGCGCGGACGTTCGCCGCTCGGCGAGCGATTGAAGAGCGCGGCCCCGTTCGGCAAGTGGACGACGCAGACCTTCATCGCCGGCCTGCGCTGCAACGGCCTCGTCGCGCCCTGGGTGATCGACGGCGCGATGGATCGCGTCGCCTTCGATCTCTACATCGAGACGCAACTCGCCCCGACGTTGCGCAAGGGCGACATCGTCATCCTCGACAATCTCAGCGTCCACGACAGCGCCAAAGCCGGCCAAATGCTGCGCGAACGCGGCGCATGGTTCCTGCCCCTGCCGCAATACTCGCCCGATCTCAATCCGATCGAGATGGCCTTCGCGAAACTCAAGGCCCACCTGCGCAAGGCCGCCGCCCGGACCTTCGACGCGCTTTGGCGCGCCGTCGGCGACATTTGCGGCCTGTTCGATCCAGCCGAATGCTGGAACTTCTTCAAGCATGCAAACTACGCTTCCGATTAAGCGCACGATGCTCTAATCTACCGGTTCAGGCGAGGCGCGCGCGCCTGTCCAGCATCGCCCGGGCAAGCACGTCGAGAACCTTCTCGCGGTGTATCTCAGCGCCACATGCCGCGCATGCGGGCGCCAATGTCCACTCGCACGCCCCGAGTTGAATTCCTCGCTCCAGCCAGTTTGCTTCCGCATAACTACAGACGCGCCGCGAACTGGACAAGGCAGGTCCTCGGAATTACGTGCTTTTCGCGAAAGCCTCGGCCGCGGTCCGCGCCTCGGCTTCCATGCCGGTCGTCACGCCATCGTGCCCGGTCGCCGCGCCCTCTGTCGTCAGCCAAAGTGCGTTGCCGCTGGTTGCTGCGACCCGAGATGGTATGGCGCTCACGCGGGCCGAGAAGGCGCCTCCGCGTCCACCTCAAAAAAGTGGCGGGTATGGTCCTGCCAAAAAGACGCCTGTCGCATGGGTTACGATCGAAATGACTTCGTTGAGATCGATCACGAGGGGCGAGGTGCGCCGCCGGCGGGCGATAGTCATCAGCCGTTGGTTGTGGCGCATGACGCCGGCGGCGTGGGCGGGCTGGAGACGCATGAGTTCGTCGAGGTCGGCATCGAGCCGCGCGGCATAGGCTTTCAGCGTGGCGTCGGCGAGCCTGTCGCGCAGTCGCCCGAGCCGGCAGGCGCGGCCGAGCAAATGGCGCAGGGCACGGTGCGAAGACGGCGTCGCCCGTGTCGATGACGTATTGCACGTCGCGGATGAGATGGGCGAGGCCGACCTGGTTGTCTTTCCTCGCCCAGCCGAGCTGGCCATTGTAGCGGGCCGACACCCAGAAATCCGGACGGAAATAGCCGAGGAAAGCGGCGACGACTTTTTTGGCGCGCGAGGGCTTGGCGACGAACACCGCGCACCGCGCTGGAATCGGACGAGACCGGCATACGCGTCGGCAAGAATAACTGGTGGGTCTGGGTGTTTCACCACGGAGCCTTGCCATTCATGAGTCGCCAGTCCTCCTTGCCACTCTCAATCGTTCGAGCCTTCGGTCACCGTTTCCGGCTTGGCCCATCTGTTGCTCCGGCTTTCGGCGTTGGAGTGCCTCAATAGCCTTGCCGAC
>JANYDZ010000171.1 GCA_025363375.1 Hyphomicrobiales bacterium | reverse complement strand
TGAAGCTCTGCGAAATTTGATCGCGTTCCGGCAGGGATTGCACCATGCCGAGCGCCCGTCCGCGTGGAATGATCGTCGCCTTGTGGATCGGCGTACTCTCCGGCATGTTGAGCGAAACCAGCGCGTGGCCGGCTTCGTGATAGGCCGTCAACGCCTTCTCTTCGTCGGTCATAATCAACGTGCGACGCTCCGCGCCCATCAAAATTTTGTCGCGGGAATCCTCGAACTCGTCGCGCGTGACGATGCGTTTGCCGCGGCGGGCCGCCAGCAAAGCCGCCTCATTGACGAGGTTCATCAGATCGGCGCCCGAAAAACCCGGCGTGCCGCGCGCTACAACTTTGAGATCCACATCCGGCGCCAGCGGCACCTTGCGGACATGCACCCTCAAAATCTTTTCGCGGCCGATGAAATCCGGCAGCGGCACAGTGATCTGCCGGTCAAAACGGCCCGGGCGCAGCAACGCGGGATCGAGCACGTCGGGACGGTTCGTCGCGGCGATGATGATGATGCCTTCGTTCTGCTCGAAGCCGTCCATCTCCACGAGCAATTGATTGAGCGTCTGTTCGCGCTCGTCGTTGCCGCCGCCAAGACCAGCGCCGCGATGGCGGCCGACAGCGTCGATTTCATCGATGAAGATGATGCAGGGCGCGTTCTTCTTGGCCTGCTCGAACATGTCGCGCACGCGGCTCGCGCCGACGCCGACGAACATTTCGACGAAGTCCGAGCCTGAAATGGTGAAGAACGGCACGTTGGCCTCGCCCGCGACGGCGCGCGCCGTCAGGGTCTTGCCGGTGCCGGGAGGGCCGACAAGCAGCACACCGCGCGGAATGCGTCCGCCAAGGCGCTGGAATTTCTGCGGATCGCGCAGGAATTCGACGATCTCCTGCAAATCCTCCTTGGCTTCATCGACGCCGGCAACGTCCTCAAACGTCACGCGTCCATGCGCCTCGGTCAGAAGTTTGGCCTTCGACTTGCCAAAGCCCATGGCCTTGCCCGCCCCCCCCTGCATCTGCCGGGAGAGAAAAATCCACACGCCGAGAAACAACAGGATCGGCAGGCCGTTGACGAGCAGCGTCACCAGCCAGGAATTGCCGTCCGACGGCGGGCGCGCGGTGATCGAGACGTTCTTCTGATAAAGCTTGTCGATGAGGCCCGGCGCTGTCGGCGCATAGGTGTAGAACGCGCGCCCGTCGGCGTAATGGCCGTTCACGTCGTGCCCGGCGATGGTGACTTCGCGCACCTTGCCCTGATCCACGTCGCTCAGCAGTTGGCTAAAGGTGATCTCGGCGGTTTGCGTCCGCTGCCCCGGATTTTGAAACAGCATCACCAAAGCGACCACCAGCAGGAAGATGATGACCCAGAGGGCGAAGTTCCGGAAATTCTGGTTCATGTCATACCTTGGTTGCATCTGGCGCACCGGCTCCCGGGAACCCTTGCGTCGGCGCGGTTTGAGCAGATCGGCGTTTTGTTAACTTAAGGCTCATCAGGCGAATTGCCAAGGGAAGCCACCGTTGTTTCCGTCGAGATTTCAGGAAAAGTACAATTAGCGTGAACGTCGCCATCAGCCGCGCTAACGCGCCGACCGCCCTCCTGACGCAGCGTGAGCACGCCGTTTCGGTCGAGTTTCACCAGAGCGCCGCCGAGGGTGGCGTTGGCCGGCGCGCCCAGCCGCAACGCCTCCGTGAATCGATCAGCCAGCGCTTCGGCGCGGTCCATGCGCGGACGCCCGTTTCGACCCACGCGCTCCACTTCGCCGGTCAAAATTCGCTGGAGGACTTCTGGAGGCGCCTCCCGCAGAGGGGCAAGATTGGCGCGAAAATAGCCCTCGCGGGCCTCCGTTTCGAGCTTGGCCAGGGTTTGCGCGACAAAATACGCCAACGCCTCCTGCGTCCGCAGCGCCCTGCCGCCGAGCCTTGTCCAGACTTCGCGGTCGAACCCTTCGGCCTTCAGCAACCGCAACACGCGCCGCATATCGGTGCGGGCAAAGCGCGGATCGACGTTGGATGGGTCCGTCACGAATCCAAGACCAGCGGCAACGCAAACCGCGACCAGGTCTTCCTTCGGAACGTCGAGAAACGGTCGGCCATGCGTCAGAGGCCCGCGCCGCACGCATGCCGCCATGCCGGCAAGGCCGGCGATTCCACTGCCGCGCTTCAGGCGGAACAGGATGGTTTCCGCCTGGTCGTCGGCATGGTGCGCCGTCAGCAGGACATTTGCCCCGATATCCGCTGCGCAGGCCTCAAGCAGATCGTAGCGGGCGGCGCGCGCCCGTTCCTGAATACGGCTCTTCGGCTTTTGCCCCGTCCACGCAAGGATATGGTGAGGCAGACCGAGCTTTTCAGCGGCCCGGGCGACAACAAGCGCCTCTTCGCGCCCCTCCGACCGCAGGCCGTGGTCGACGGTCGCGACTTCCACGCGGGGCCGGCCCGGCTGCCGCGCCCA
>JANYDZ010000018.1 GCA_025363375.1 Hyphomicrobiales bacterium | reverse complement strand
CCAGCGCCGGCGCTTCCTCGTATTTGTCCGCCTGCTGATAGACCAGCAGCACGTCCTGATTGCTGATGAATCCCGCGCGCGAAAGCCCGCGCAGAAAGGCGATCATCGCGGGACCGCTGTTGGAGCCGGAGTCGTTGATGAAACCGACAATGGGCGGGCGAGGCTGCGCGATCGCGGGGCTGGCGAGGAGGGTGGCGGCGCTGAGGACGAGGAAAGTGCGGCGGTTCATGGGCGCAGGTTAGCACGGATCGAAGCTCGGAAAAGGCGCCCCTTACCCCGCCTGATCCTTCAATCTTCCCAGACTTTCGCGTCTCCCGAGCACCTGCAGGACGTCGAATATTCCAGGCGACGTGGATTTGCCCGTCAGCGCGGCCCGCAAAGGCTGCGCGACCAGCCCCAGCTTCGCGCCGATTTCCTCGGCATAGACGCGAACCGCCGCTTCCGCCGCTTGCGACGTCCATTCCGGCAACGCCTCAAGACGCGGGATAATCACGGCGAGATGCGCCTTGCCGCCGTTGGCGATGATCTCCGCCGCTTTGGCGTCCATCGGCAAGGGCCGCGCAGCAAACAGAAACCGACCGCCTTCGATGATGTCAATCAGTGTTTTAGCGCGCTCCTTCAGGCCTGGCATCGCCGCCAGAAATTTGACGCGGAGCTCCGCGTCCAGCTTTGGAGCGAGTTCCACGCATTGCGGCAGCCAGGGCAGGGTCTCTTCGAGCCGCCGCATCAACTCGGCGTCCGGCATGGCGCGGATGTAGTGGCCGTTGAGATTTTCCAGCTTTGCGAAATCGAAACGCGCGGCGGAACGGCCGATCTGCGGCAGATCGAAAGCCTCGATCATCTCCTTCGTCGTGAAAAACTCCTTGTCGCCGTGGCTCCAGCCGAGGCGCACGAGATAATTGCGCAGGGCTTCCGGCAGGTAACCCATGGCGCGATAGGCGTCGACGCCGAGAGCGCCGTGGCGTTTTGAAAGCTTCGCGCCGTCCGGCCCGTGAATCAGCGGGATATGCGACATGCTCGGCGCCGCCCAGCCCATCGCTTCATAAATTTGCTTTTGCCGCGCGCCGTTCGTCAGATGATCGTCGCCGCGAATAATATGGGTCACGCCCATGTCTTGATCGTCGACGACGACGGCGAGCATATAGGTGGGATTGCCGTCCGAGCGCAGCAGCACGAGATCGTCGAGATCCTTGTTGGGGAAGACGACACGGCCCTGCACGCGGTCGTCGATGATGGTCTCGCCCTCCTGCGGCGCCTTGAGGCGGATAACCGCCTTGAGGCCCGAGGCTTCCGCAGCCGCGACGTCGGCGGCGGAGCGATCGCGCCAGCGCCCGTCGTATCGAAAGTGTTCCTTGCGCGCGCGGGCCTCCTCGCGCATCTGCGCGAGTTCTTCGGTGGTGGCGAAACATTTGTAGGCGCGGCCCGCCGCCAGCATTTCGAGCGCGACCTCGCGGTGCCGCGGCGCTCGGGCGTATTGGTAGATGACTTCGCCGTCCTGATCGAGTCCGAGCCACTTGAGTCCGTCGAGTATGGCGTCGATGGCGGCTTCGGTGGAGCGCTCGCGGTCCGTGTCCTCGATGCGCAAAAGCATCTTCCCGCCGAAGCGTTTGGCGTAGAGCCAGTTGAACAAGGCCGTGCGCCCGCCGCCGATGTGAAGAAAACCGGTGGGCGAGGGAGCAAAACGCGTGACAACCTGATCGTTCATCGTGCAAAGGACTTTCAAATAACGCCCGCCTCCCGGGCCGCCTCCCGGGATTGCCCGGACGGTCCGCAAGCGCCTATCATCGAACATCACCCGCCACAACATCCGCCCGGAGGAGCCCCATGAACGCCCATGTGAGACCACAAGACAAATTCGTCGCAGTCGACGGTTTGAAGCTGCGCTACATTGAAGCGGGGCAGGGTCATCCGCTGATCCTGTTGCACGGGGCTTCGCTGGGTTCATCCGCCGATGTGTTTTTGCGCAACATGAAGCCTCTGGCGGACGCGGGCTTTCGCGCCATCGCTTTTGACTCCCCCGGCTTTGGCCTCTCGGACACGCCGACGGATCATTCCCCCGCCTACCGCCGCGACGCCATCCTCAAATTTATGGACGCCATCGGCGTGGAGAAGGCGTCTCTCATCGGCCATTCGCAATCGGGCGGTCCCGCCGTGCAGGTGGCCCTGCAAAAGCCCGAGCGCGTCAGCCATGTCATCGTATTGGGCACCGGCAGCCTGCTGCCGCCAGCCGACGATTCCATGCGCGCGCCGGGCGTGACGGGCCAGAGGCAGGGCGGCGAGCCCAGCGCCGCCGAGATGAACGAGCCGACGCTGGCGGAAACCCGCCAACTGCTGGAATGGAACCTGTTCCATCCCGAACTCGTCACAGAGGAGGAACTCGCGTTGCGTCAGAGCCGCAGCCTTGGCCAGTGTTTCCATGCCCATGTGGCGCGCGCCGCGCTTGCGGAAAGCGCGCCGGTCAAAGAGCCGGCGGTTCCCCTGTGGCGGCGCCTCGTCGAGGTGAAGGTCCCCATGCGCCTTATGTTTGGACGTCAGGACCGCGGCTGGGCCTACGCGCGGGCGATGAAGCTGAAGGGTGACTATCCGCAGCTCGACCTGTACATCCTCGAGGATTGCAAACATCTCGTGCCCTGGGACGCGGCTGAAAAATGGGTGGAGCTGGCGTTGCCGGTGTTGCGGGGCAGGGCGGGCTAAAGCGCGAACAGCTCGATCCCCAAGGCCTGCGCCGCAGCGCGGTTGCGCATGTCGTAGCTGGCGAGGGTAATGGGAAGCCCGCTGTTTTGCAGATGCGCGGCGGTCGCCAGATGCATTGCATCGAGCGCGCGGATTTCGATGGGAAAGGGTTCCAGCGCTCGCGCAATGACTATGCCGTCAAGACCAATCAACTGGACCCCAACGATCAACATTCGGCCTGCGGTCAGAACCGGTCGCGCAGCGGCGCGCGTGAAAACGGGTCATGATTTCGCATTCGAGCAGACGACTTGAGAACAAGGGCTGCGCCCAAAGGCGCGCCGGAGGTTGCGTAAGTTCCTTGAACAGGCGGAGCGCGCGACTGACGTGTCGAGATAGATCAACGGTCAGCCCCATGCGCTTCATACTCCCGCATCAGCGTTTCAAAGTCTCCTTCGCCAATTTTCGGCGGCGGCCCGGTCAGGCGATGTTTGGCAGGGGTTACAATCCCCTGCCGCGCCAACTCCGCGATGATTTGCTCAGTCTTCGTTGTGCCCTCAAGCAACCCCGGCGGCCTGATTTCAGCCACGACGCGGTCGCGATCAGTGACAATCACCGTCTCGCCAGCCGTGACGGCGCGAATGTAGGCGCTGAGATTGTTCTTGAGAACTTTGAGGCCAACGGTTTGCATGGCCGTAAAGCAGCTTCTGGAAGCCACTTTGTCAATAGCTACCCCCGCCCACGCACCGCCACCAGCGTAAAATCGGGATCGCTGACGAAGAAGTCCGCGTAGGGCGCCTGCTTTTTCGCGAGTTCCAGACGCGCGCCGCCTTCCTTGCCGCGCCCAAGGGGAATCCCTTGCATGAGCGGGTTCACGTCGATCGCGGCGTCCAGTTCCTCGCGCACCTTGTGCGTGCTCTCCACCGTAAAACCAAAGTGGTCCAGGCCCGGCGTCAGAATATTCGAGCCGATGTAGTTGCGGATGCGCCATGGCATGATGACCAACGTCACCACGCCGTCGGTGAGGTAATGGTTGGGATCGCCCGGCGCCGCGTTGCGTTCTTCCAGTTGCAACACGTCGCAGTAGAAGCGCGCCATTTCGTCGGGACGCAGGGTGCGCAGGGCGACATGACTGATGCAGCGCTCGTGCTGATTGCCGTCGTTCTCGACGTAGATGCCGGCGCGGTTCTCCATTTTGCGCTGCGAGAGATCGAAGACGTTGCCGTCTGGATCATTCGCCGTGATGCCCGCGAATGGCCGCGTCGAGGGGCGTTCGACATAATCGGCCATGGGATGTTTCTTGATGCGGTCGAGCACGGTCGGCACGTCCTCGACCTCGACGCCGAAATGATCGAGCGAAGCCGTGCGCCCCGCCTTGCGCGGATTGATGTTGAGCCCGACATAGCCGTCGCCAACAGTGATGGCGCGCACGGCGCGTTTGAAATTCGCCGAGGTCTTCATGCCGAAAATGGCCTGATAATAATTGGCGAGCAGCGCGTATTGCTGGCTGACGATCGCGACGTGGTTGATTTTGGCGAACATGGTGCCTCCCTGGATTAATCGGCGGGCTTCGAGCCCGTTAAATTCATCGCGTCGTTGGCCGCTTTCACCACGTCGGCGGGCATGGCGAAGGCGTCGTTGACGACCTGCTGCAATTTCTCGCCGCTGATTTCGCCAAGCTCGATGTTGATGCGATGAGCTTCGGCGACGAACGCGGGATCGTTCATGGCTTCATGGAACGCCTTGCGCAGGGCGGCGACGCGCTCCTCGGGCACGCCGGGCGGCGCGAGGATGGGGCGATCCATTTTCAGCGGCGCGAGCGACAGCTCCAGAATTTGCCGTGTTTGCTGGTCTTTCGCAAATTCAACGATGGCGGGCGTCTCGGGAAACATCGGCATGCGCTCAAGCGCGACGACGATCGGCACGGCGATCCTGTTTTTTGGAAACCACTCGGGCCGCGTCGACTGGATCGAAGACACAAGCCCGCCGCAACGTCCATGCACTTCGCCGCGCTCCATCGCGAGATAGACGTCCGCGCCGCCGGTATAGCCCGAGATGATCTTGATCTTCGTGCCGAACAGCTTGTTGATCATCGCGGGCATGGTCTCCATCTGCGAGCCCGCGCCTGTGCCGCCCACGATATAGTCCTTGTCGAAGAGGTCTTGCCATTTGGTGACGCCGGAGGCTGTCCAGGAGACGCATATCGCGCTCGATGAATTGATTGATCCAATCCAGTTCATCTTGCGCGGATCAAAAGCCGCGCCCTTGATGCCGTAGAGCGGCGCGAAGGGAACGCTGGAATGCACGAGGCCGAGGAACGTCCCGTCTTTCGGCGCGGCATTGTAGAGATGATTCATGGCGCGCAATCCGCCGGCGCCGGGCATGTTGGGATGCGCGATGACGGGATTGCCGGGAATGTATTTGGCGAAGTATGGAGCAAAGGCCTGCGCATAAGTCGCGTAGCCGCCGCCGGCGCCGGCCGACAGCACCATGGTGATCGTTTTGCCCTTGTAGAAATCGGCGACGGCGTCGGCCCGCGCGGCGCCAGTCGTGGCGAGCGCCATCGAAATCAGCGCGGTCGAAATGCGTTTCATAAAAGTCTCCTGCGCTTGCGCGCGCGTTATTTCCCCGACGCCAAAGCCGCCTTCGCCGCCTCTATCCTGTCGCGCGGCAAGGCGAAAGTCGCGTTGACGCCCTTGGCGAGAAGATCGCCGTCGACTTCCTCAATCTCAAGCCGCTGCTTTTGCGCCTCCGCGATAAACGCCGGATCGTTCATGGCCTCATGGAAAGCCTTGCGCAAGGTCGCGACGCGTTCGTTCGAAACGCCCGGCGGGACAATAATCGGGCGGTCCATGTCCTGATACGCCAGCAGGATTTCGAGCGTCTGCCGCGTCGCCTCGTCCTTCGCGAATTCGATGATGGCCGGAGTGTCGGGAAAAGTCTTGCTGCGCTTCAGGCTCAATTGCACCGGCGCAAAAACCTTTTGCGTCGGCAGCCAGTCCGGCCGCGTTGACATGATCGAGGAATAGCTGACGCCGCAACGTCCCATGACTTCGCCGCGCTCCATGGCGAGATAGACTTCGTTGCCCGCGTTGTAGCCGGAAATCACCTTGATCTTCGTGCCGAAGATTTTGTTGAAGGCTTCCGGCATGGTTTCCATCTGCGACCCGCCTCCGGTGCCGCCGACGATGAACTCCTTTGTCATCATGTCCTGCCAGGTCTTGACGCCCGACGCGTGCCACGAGGCGCAGATCTCGTTGGAACGATTGAG
>JANYDZ010000011.1 GCA_025363375.1 Hyphomicrobiales bacterium | reverse complement strand
GGGATCGGGAAACACTTCGGCGTCGAAATTGGCCGCGAGCGGGGAGGGCCGCACGATCATGCCCTTCAAAATGCGCGTGCCGCCGACCTGCGTATCGCGCGTGGCGACGCGCGGGAAGGTGAAATAGCCGTTGCCGGCCAGGCGCAGGCATTCTTCGATGGCTTGGGGAATCAACGCGGGTTCGGCGCGCAGCCGCGCGAGTTGTTCGCGATGCGTGTAGATGAGATGCAGCGCGCCGGAGCCCGAGCGCGGCGTCGTCGCGAGCGCGCCGAAAATGCCGAAGATCATGTCGAAGAGTTCGACCGCCGTGAGCTTGTCGCCCTGATCGCGCGCGGCGACGAGTTCGCCGAGGAAGTCGGCGCGCGGCGCGGCGCGGCGCTCGGCGACCACGTCGCGCACGACTTGCGCGGCGCGCTCGCAGGCTTCCAGGCACGCGGCGGGCCAGGGACCGCCCGGTTTGACGGCGGTCAACAGCGGCATCGTGTCCTGAAAATCGAGCAACGCGCGCTGTTGCTTTTCGTCGAGGTCCAGCATCGCCGTGAGCAAGGCGCCGACGACGAGCCGCGCGGCGTATTGCGTCATGGCGTCGAAGGCGCGGGGGCCGCGCGCGATGTCGTCCAGAAACGATTCGATGACCGTGGAAACGCGCGTTTCCACCTGAGCCATGCCGCGATGGGAGAAGGCGGGCATCAGCAGGCGGCGCAGCCGCGCGTGTTGTTCGCCGTCCGTCTGCGTCATGAACGTGCCGCCCATGAACTTGTCGTATTGCTCGTAGCCGGGCCCCTTGGGAATCGCCGAGGAAAAGCGCTCGGGATCGGCGAAGATCTCATGCACGTCGCGGTAACGTCCGGCGACGACCTGCGCGGGACCCTGGTTGAAGACGTAGAAAGGCGGGCGCGCGGCCCATTCGGCGAGGTATTTTCGCGGATCGGATTTGAACAACGCGCCGCCGAGATCCATGTCGGTGCAATTGGCGCGGTCGAGTTCGGCGAGGCTGGTCATTTTGGCGCGAGCACGTTGCGCATCTGGAACAGCTCTTCAATCTGGGCCGGCGTCAGCGGCGCGGAAATATATTTGAACTCGACGGCGTCCCGCATGGAGCGGTCAAGCGCGAGAATTTCGCGCGTCTGCAATTGTTCGCGCACGATGTAGTTCCTGCGGGTTTCCTCGACGAAAGGCTCGGCTGAGCCGACCAGCGGCGCAATCAGTTTCGGCGCGTCCGGCGAAGCGTAGGTCCAGTCGAGGGCTTCGGCATAGGCGGCCATAAAGGCGCGCAGCGCGTCCTTGCGGGCATTGAGCGCGCCGATATTTGTGATGTTCACGCGGATGGTCTGGCTGTGCAGGTCCTTGACCTCCTTGCCCCACGCGAGGATGCGGATTTTGCCGTCCTTCGCCTCCTGCGCGCCGAAGGGAAAGGCGCCCCAGCCGACATCGATCTGGCCGGACATGGCGGCGGCATAGGTCGCGGGAATGGAGCCGGTGGGGGTGAACTTCGGTTTCACTTTGTAGACATCGGCGAGGCCCGTCACAAAAGTATAGGTGGAGGCGCCGATTGTGGAGAAGGCAACGGTTTTGCCGGTCGCCTCGGAAAAACTTTTGAGCGGCGAGTTCGCGGGCACATAGAGAAAAGTCTCGTCGGCGCCGGTGTCCTGCGCCGAGATCACGCGCACCGGCGCGCCTTTGGAAAAGGCGCCGATGACGCCGGTTGTGCCGGCGGCAATGCCGACATCGACGCTGCCGGAAATGACGGCCTGCAGGGTTTCGCCGCCGCCGCCGGTGGCGAGAAATTCAACGTCGAGGCCGTGCTTTTCAAACAATCGGGTGCTTTTGGCGGCGATCAGAAAGGCCGTGTCGAAGGTCGTGCCCTGGCCGACGGCGACTTTCAGTTTTTCCAGCGCGAGGGCGGGAGCGGCGAGGAGGCCAAGGAGCAGGACTGCGGCTCTGGCGGCGTGGCTGGTCATGGTTCCCCCCAAATGGCTGGCGCGACTTTAGCGCGGGCAGGCGCGCGCGGCAAAATCGCACACCACGCGCGTTTTGAGCCCCGTCGGCGGCGGCCCGCCCGGGGTTTTCTGGTTTTCTCCCTGAAACAGGGAGCTAGGGGCGCCGTGAAGCGCTTGGGGTTAGTACGGTCCGCCTCGCGGCGCCCCAGGCACGGTTCTTGTGTGTCCAGATCCCCAGGGTTCCACCGTGCGTAGCTGCTGCGGCTAGCAGTCAGTTCCGGTTCGGTCATGCTCCGCGCCAGGTCATAGTGTCCGGCGGGTGGA
>JANYDZ010000737.1 GCA_025363375.1 Hyphomicrobiales bacterium | reverse complement strand
GCGGGCTTCGGCGCGGCGCGTTTCAAAGCCTTTGTAATCGGCCATGATCAGCGCTTCATCGAGGACTTTCTCGAAATCGCCGCAATCGTAGTTGAACGAGAGGCCAGTCTGGAACGGCATGGCGGAGGGGGGGATCATGTTGACGCGGCGGATTTCCGCTGGGTCCATTTTCAACTCGTCCGCCGCGAGATCGACGAGGCGTTCAATGACAAACGCGGCTTCGGGACGGCCGTTGCCGCGGAAGGGCCGCATGGGATTCGTGTTGGTGTAATAGGCGGTCACGTCCACATGCACCGCGGGCGTCGTGTAGACGCCGGCGAGCGTGCCGATGTTGCTGTAGGCGCCGGAATCAGTGCCGGGCTGCGTATAGGCGCCGCATTGATAGAGCGTCTTCACGCGCAAGCCCAGAAACTTGCCGCTTTTGTCGAGCGCGAGTTCGGCCTCGGTCACGTTGTCGCGCGCATGGGCGTCCGACACGAAGGATTCGGCGCGCGTCGACACCCATTTGACGGGCCGCCCCAGCGCTTTTGTGGCCATCATTACAAGGCCGACTTCGTTGAACACGCCCGACTTCATGCCGAAACTGCCGCCAATGTCGCCGGCCACGACGCGCAGCTTGCTTTCGGGAATGTTGAGGGTTGCGGAAAGCTCTTCGCGATAGTTCAGCGCGCGTTGCAGCGTCGTGTAACAGGTGTAGCGGTCGGCGGCGCGGTCATAGACGCCGATCGAAGCGCGCGTCTCCATGGTCGCCGCGGTGACGCGGCTGATCTTCATGCGTTTTTTGACGACGATCGGCGCGGCGGCGATGGCGGCGTCGGTCTTCGCCTTGTCGCCCTCGAGATGCACGAAGCAAATATTGTCCTTGCAGTCGTCCCACACGAGCGGCGCGCCGGGCTTGGCGACTTCCTCAAGTTCGGTGACGCAGGGCAGGGGTTCGTAATCAACCTCGATCATCTCGCTTGCGTCCTGGGCTTGGGCCGCTGTGCCGGCGACGACGAAGGCGACGGGATCGCCGACATAACGCACGCGGCTTTTCGCCACCGCGGGAAAATGCGGGCGATACATGGGAGATCCGTCGCGCTTTTTCTTGCCTTCGGCGCGCGGCAGATCGCCGAAGCCGGACTTCAGCCAGTCGTCCCCGATGAACACGCCGACAACGCCGGGCGCTTTTTGCGCGGCGCTGATGTCGACGCGCTTGATCAGCGCGTGCGCATGCGGCGAACGCGTCACATGGCCATGGACCATGTTGGGAAAGCTCATGTCGTCGACATAGTTGCCGCCGCCCCTGAGCAGACGCGGATCCTCAAAGCGCCCCACCGATTGACCGATCGCAAACTCACCCATGGCTCGTGGTTCCTTTCAAGACTTAGTTGTTCGGCGTCATGTATTTCGCCGCGCGCCGCGCAATCGGCTTCGGCGTAGCATATGCGTTTTGCATCAACGCGGCGATCTCTTCGCCGCTGGCGGGGTCGATTTCCATCTGGCGCGATTGCGCGTCGGCGCGAAAGGCGGGGTCGTTCAGCGTCGCCGTCAGCGCGCCGCGCAAGGCTTCGACGCGGTCCGCCGGCGCGCCAGGCGGCGCGACGAATGGCCTTCCGGGCGCCAGCGTCATCGCCATGAGCTCGATCGTCTCACGGGCCTCGCTATCGCGCGCGTAATCGAGAATCAGCGGCGCGTCCGGCAATTCGCGGTGCTTTTTCAGCGCGAACTGCGCGAGCAGATTGATCTTCCTGTTCGCGATCCATTCCGGCTTGGCGGCTTTCAGGCTCGACCAGAAAATCGTCGGATGGCCTTCGACCTCGCCGCGCTCCATGGCGAGCAGGCCTTCCGTCGCGCCGGGATAGCCGGCGACGGCCTTTATTTTCGCGCCCGCAAGATCGTTCATCGCGGCGGCGTGAAAGGCGCTGATGGAGCCGGCGGCCACCGCCATGACGGTCTCGCGGTTTTGCAGATCGACGAAGGTCCTGGTCGGCGAGGCGTGCCAGGTAAAAACGACCGCGGTCTCGCTGTTGGCGGAGCCGAGATAGTTCAGTTTGAGCGCGTCGAATTGCGCGCCGGATCTGCCGAACAGCGGATCGAATGGCACGGTGTTCTGTATCTGCCCGATCACGGTTCCATCCTTGGCCGCGACATTGGCGATGTAATTCGCCGCGACAAGACCGCCGGCGCCCACCATGTTCTTCGGGATGATGCGCGGGCGGCCGGGCATGTGTTTTTCCATGTACCGCGCGACGAGGCGCGCATAGGCGTCATAGCCGCCGCCAACGCCCGAGGAGATGATGAGATCGATGGACTTGCCGCGCCAGAAGGCGTCGGGGGATTGAGCGGCAGCGGGGGAGGAGCCGATCGCGAGAAACAGCGCGCCCGACAGCGCCCATCCCCTCTCCCGTGAAACGGGAGAAAAGGGCCCGGAAGGCCGGATGAGGGCGCCGGGACGTTCACCGATCAGGCGGTGAAGCCCGCCGACCGCCCCCATAATTCCCGCAAAGGCGAGATCCAATCTCGGCGCCCTCATCCGTCACGCGTCGCGCGACACCTTCTGCCGTTTCACGGGAGAAAGGCCGCGGCGGCGTCATTGTCACAACTACTTCACCAGCGCTTCCACGCAGCGGCGCGCGTAAACATTCACCAGATGCGCGCGATATTCGGCGCTGCAATGAATGTCCCCGAGCAGATCCCCGGCGGGAATTTTGATGTTCGCGACGGAGGCCGGGGCGAAGCTCTTTTCAAGCGCGTCCTCCATGGCCCGCACCCGGAAGGCGTTGGGACCGGCGCCGGTCACCGCGACGCGCACTTTTGCGCCGTATTGCGCGACCATGACTCCGACCACCGCATAGCCGGACGCGGGGTGGCGAAACTTCATGTAATGGGCGCGGTCGGGAATCTTGAAGCGCACGGCGGTAATGATTTCGCCGGGCTTCAACGCGGTCTCGAACAGTCCCGTGAAAAAATCATCGGCGTTGATCTTGCGCTCGTTGGTTTCAACGACAGCGTCGAGACCGAGCACGCCCGCGGGGTAGTCGGCGGCGGGATCGGAATTGGCGACCGAACCGCCAATCGTGCCGCGATGACGCACGGCGGGATCGCCGATGCCGTCGGCGAGATCCGCGAGCGCGGGGATGGCCTTCCGCACGTCGGTCGAAGCGGCCACAACGGCATGGGTCGTCATCGCCTTGACGACAACCTCCTTGCCTTCGACCGAGATGCCCTTGAGGCCGTCGATTTTCGCGAGGTCGATCAGATCGCTTGGCTGCGCGAGGCGGTTCTTCAGGGTTGGCAGCAAGGTCATGCCGCCGGCGAGCAGCTTCGGCTCGACGGTCACCTTGAGCTTCAAGGCGGCGTCGGCGATGTCTGCGGCGTGGTGATAATTGAAATTGTGCATGATCAGCTCCTCAAGCCTTGGCCGCGTGCATTTTCGCGCTGGCGTCCATGATCGCCTCGACGATGCCCTGGTAGCCCGTGCAGCGGCATATATTGCCTTCGAGTTGGTGACGAACCGTTTTCTCGTCGGCGCCGGGCAGGCGACGCGCGATGTCGACGCCCATCATCACCATGCCCGGCGTGCAGAAGCCGCATTGCAAGCCGTGATGGTCGCGGAAGGCCTGCTGCATGGGATGCAACGCGCCGTCGGCGGCCGCGAGTCCCTCGATCGTCAGGATCGATTTGCCGTCGGCCTGCAGCGCCAGCATGGTGCAGGACTTCATCGCGACGCCGTCGACGTGGATGACGCAACAACCGCATTGCGTGGTGTCGCAGCCGACATGCGTGCCGGTGAGGCGCAAATGCTCGCGGATGAATTGCACGAGAAGCGTGCGCGCCTCCACCTTCCCTGAAACGGCCTTGCCGTTCACCGTCATTTGCACATTGTATTCCACGTTCATCCTCCTGCTGGATTTCAAGCCGCTCACGCGGCTTTGTTGACTCTGGATTCCTGAATGGCGCGCCACACGCGTTCCGGCGAGAGCGGCATGTCGATATGTTTGATCCCATAGGAACCAAGCGCGTCGACGACCGCGGAGACGATGGCCGGCGGCGCTCCGCAGCAGCCGGCCTCGCCGGCGCCCTTGACGCCGAGTTCATTGGTCTTCGCGGGCATTGCGTTGAAGCGCGCGTCGATATGTGAAAAATGTCCGGCGCGCGGCATGCCGTAATCCATAAATGTGCCCGAGAGCAGCTGGCCCTCGGCATCATATACGATATTTTCGGTCAGCGCCTGGCCGATGCCCTGGGCGATGCCGCCGTAGATCTGGCCGTGCACGATGAAGGGGTTCAACACCACGCCGCAATCGTCGACGGCGACGTAGTTGAGAATTTCAACGACGCCGGTTTCCGGATCGACTTCAATCTCGGCGACATGCGCGCCATTGGGGAAATTTTCCGTGTCGTTTTCATAAACGACATATTCGTCGAGCCCCGGCGCCATGCCGTCGGGCAGCTTATTGGGATCGCGCGCCGCCGCCGCGACGTCGGCCATCGTCACGCTCGACGTTTGCGCCCTGAACACGCCGGCTTCGAAGGTCACGCGCGTCGCGTCGCTCTGCAACAGACGCGCGGCGATCTTTTTGCCCTTCACGATGATGGCGTCGCAGGCGCGTTTGACGCCGCCGCCGCCAACCATGGACGAGCGCGAACCGAAGGTGCCGTTGGACACTTCCGGAGAGGTCCCGGTGTCGCCGTTGATCAGCCGCACCTTGTCGTAGTCGACGCCGAGAAATTCATGTACGAGCTGCGAGTACACGGTGGCGTGGCCCTGGCCATGCGAATAGGTGCCGGCGATCACGCTCACGTCGCCGTTGTCTTCAAAGCGAACGCGCATGCCCTCGACGGGACGGCTGCCCGCGCCCTCGATAAAAAACGCGAGGCCGATGCCGCGCAACTTTCCCCGCGCCGCCGAGCGCCCGCGGCGCTCTTCAAAAGCCGCCCAATTCGAATGCTCCAGCGCCATCTCCATGGTTCCCGCGAAATCTCCGGAATCAATAACGAAGCCCAGATGCGTTTTGTAGGGAAACTGCGATGGCTTGATGAAATTGCGGCGACGGATTTCCTCGCGCGGCAGACCATAAGTCTCCGCGGCCTTGTCCATCAGCCGTTCCATCAGATAATTGGCTTCGGGCCTGCCCGCGCCGCGATAGGTGTCGGTGCAAACGGTGTTGGTGAACGTCGGCTTTACCGAGAAGTAAAAGTCGGGAATATGGTAGCCGCAGGGAATGATGCGCCCGCCGCCTTCCATGGGCAGACGCAAGCCGTTTTCCGAGAGGTAGGCGCCGACGTTCAGCAAGGTCTCGACCTTCAGCACGAAGGCCTTGCCGTCCCTGTCGAGACCCATTTGCGCGTGGTTGATCTGATCGCGGCCGTGGTAGTCGCTGACGAAAGTTTCCGCGCGGTCGCCAAGCCATTTGACGGGACGCCCCAGCTGTCTGGCGGCGTAGGCGACCATCGCCGTCTCCGGGAACATCTTGCTGCGCACGCCGAAGCCGCCGCCGGTGTCGATGGAGATCACGCGCACTTTGTCAGGCGCCATTTTCAGCAACGTGCGCGCCAGCATCATCTGAATGCGTCGCCCGCCTTGCGTGGGCGACCATACCGTGAGCCGGCCTTCCGCGGCGTCGTATTTCGCCGCGACGACGCGCGGCTCCATGGGCGCGGGCGCGATTCGATTGTTGACGAGATCGACCTTCACCACTCTATGGGCGGACCTCAGCAAAGTCTCGACCTTCGCGGCTTCGCCATATTCCCAATGCACGACTTCATTGGTGCCGAACTCCGGCCAGACTTTCGGCGAATCCGCCTTGAGCGCGTCAACCGAACTTACGGCCGCCGGCAGCACCTCATATTAAATATTGACGGCGTCGGCGGCGTCGCGCGCCTGCGCCGGCGTTTCCGCGACCGCCATGGCGACAACTTCGCCGACGAAACGCGTGCGGCCGACCGGCATGATCCGGCGCGGGGGCTTGTGCATTGGCGCGCCGTTGCGGTTCACATAGGCGGCTTCATTGACGAGCACGCCCATGTCGGAGGCGACGAGATCCCGGCCTGTGTAGATGGCGATGACGCCAGGCATGGCGAGGGCGGCGCTGGCGTCGATCCCGACAATTTTCGCGCTGGCGTGGGGCGAACGCAGAAAGGCGCCGGCAGCCTGACCCGCGAGGTTGATATCGTCGGTGAACTGGCCCTGTCCGGTCAAAAGGCGAACGTCTTCCTTGCGCCGCACCGGTTGACCGATTCCAAATTCACCCATACCGCCGCAACCCCGATGCCGACCTTATGTCCGCGCGTCTTAAACCCGTTTGCGCGCGGCTTCGCAAGTGCGCCGGTCACCCCCGTTTTGACTGGCCCGCCAAATGCGCCTCGACCTCGTCGAGATGCATGACATCCACATATTTGTGATGGAGATCGAACAGATTGACCTTGTGGGTCAGTTCCGCCCTGTCGAAAGTGCATTCCTCCACCAGCGTGACATGAAATCCCGCCGAATAGGCGTCAACCACGCTGGCCCGCACGCAGCCAGAGGTCGATTCGCCGCAGACGATGAGGCTGCGCAGGCCCAGCAGTTGCAGATGCGAGAGGATCGGCGTTCCCTGGAACACGCTGGCGCGCTGCTTGTGGATGACCACGTCGTTGGCGTGCGGCGTGAAGGCCTCGTGGATCGCGTGATCCTCGACCTCGGGCGCGCGCCCCTGGCGGCGGGTCGAGACCGCGCCGGGCGGGCGATTGTTCGCACGCCGGTCCTGCGTGCAATAGAATACCGGCAATTGCGCCGCCCGCGCCGCCGCGAAAAGGCGTTTCGTCGGCTCGATGGCCTGATGAGCGAAGATTCCGCAGGTATTGGGGAATTCGTCGTCAATCTCGGACGGCGGACGCGGCCCGCCTTTATAGACGGCGTTGTAGAGGTCGATCGCCAGCATCGCCGGGGCAGGCCCGACAAAAGTCTCGCGGCGAAAGCGTCTGTAGAGCCGCATGTCGGCTTCCGGCACCACGTCTTTCCAACAATGATCGTTGAACCGGTCGATGGACGCCATGGATGCCTCCGGGAGTAGTCGCCTGATTTTAGAGGGCGACGGCGCGGGTGCGCAAGGCGCTTGCAAGACGCCCGTCGCCGCGCAGGCAGGGGAAAATGGTCTGTCGCCCTATTATAGGTGTTGAACCGGGACAGGCGGGTGACAGGACGCCATCCAGCTAGTATTGGCGCTGCCAAGCCATTGCGAGCGGCCTGAATTGCCGCGCGACCGGCGCGAAACATAAAGGCGATACATGCTCTTCAACTATTTCCACCTGATGCCTTGGCCCTATTGCGAGGAGCCGCCGACCTCGTGGCCGGTGTCGAACAAGAGCTTCGACGCCGGCAAAGCGCAGGAACTCTACAAAACCTATATTGACGTGATGGTCTTCGCCGAATCCTGCGGCTTCGACTGGGTCGGCTGCAACGAACATCATTTCAGCCCATACGGCCTGATGTCGAATTGCAATCTGATCGGCGCGATTCTCGCCAACCGCACCAGCAACATCAAACTCGCCATGCTCGGCAACCTTGTGCCGCTGCTCAATCCCGTGCGCGTCGCGGAGGAATACGCCATGCTCGACGTGATGAGCGGCGGGCGGCTGATCGCCGGCTTCATGCGCGGCATTCCGCATGAATACCGCGCCTACAACGTCAATCCCGACGAATCCATGTCGCGGCTCGACGAGGCCGCGCGTCTGATCGTGAAGTGCTGGACGAGCGACGAGCCGTTCCGCTGGCAAGGCAAGCATTACAATTTTCCGTCGGTTTCGATCTGGCCGCGCCCGATGCAGCGTCCGCACCCGCAATTGCTGATGTCCGCGACCACGCCCGAGTCCGTCGTCTCCGCCGCCAGATTCAAGGCGATTATGGGCATGACGCTGATCGCCGATCTCGACAAGGCCCGCGCGAACATCGATCTTTACAAAAAGACCGCGCGGAGTTTTGGCTGGGAGCCGGATTCGCGGCATCTGCTCACCGGTCATCAAACAGTGATCGCGGAAACCGACGCGGAGGCGATGGCGATCATGCGCGGCGGCCTCGACTATTTCCACCGCGTGCTGATGCGCCCGCAGCGCGATGTGCAGACGCAGGTGCTGAGCGAGACGGCCTATTACGGCGAAAAGGATTCAAAGGCCTATTTCGACCAGCGCCTCGCGACACTGCGGGTGCGCTCGCTTGAAGAGCAGATCGAGGCCGGCACAGTGCTCTGCGGCAGCCCCGAAAGCGTCGTCAAACAGATGCGGAAAATCCACAAGGGGCTCGGCCACGGCGTGTTCAACATGACCATGAAGATCGGCAACATGCCCGACGCGGCGGTGCGGCGCGGCATGGAGCTGTTCAGGGACCGGGTGTTGCCGCACGTAAAGGATTTGTGAAAGCAGGAGCCCTCACATCGCCGTCGCGCCGCCGTCGATCGGGATGACCGCGCCCGTGAGATAGCTCGAAGCGTCCGACGCCAGCAGCAGCGCGAGGCCCTTCAATTCCTGCGGATCGGCGACGCGCTTCAGCGGCACGCTGTTCGCCATGAACTCCACGCGCTCGGGTTCGCGACGCATGCGCCCGTCCGCGATATTGGTCAGGAAGGGCCCGGGAGCAAAGCCGTTCACCATGATGTTGAAGGGCGCGAGTTCGACCGCGGCGATATGCACGAGATGCGCGACGGCCGCCTTGGTCGCCGAATAAGTGTAGCCGGAGACGACGCCGGTGCGCATGCCCGCGATGGAGCATGTGACGATGATGCGGCCGCTGCGCCGCGGCTTCATCACGCGCGCCGCCGCCTGCATGGTGGCGAAGACGCCGGTCTGGTTGACCTTGACGACATTTTCCCATGTCGCGAGATCGACATTTTCAATTCGCCCCGCGGGCTCGCTGAAGGGCGGGCCGCCGCTGATGCCCGCGTTGGCGCAGACGATGTCGATGCGGCCGTATTTCGCGGCGGCGGAATCGACGGTTTCGCGAATGCGCAGGGGTTCGCGCACGTCCAGCACGAC
>JANYDZ010000731.1 GCA_025363375.1 Hyphomicrobiales bacterium | reverse complement strand
AAGTGCGCAGAATCATGCGCCCCAATGGCGTGGCGCTCGTCTCGGTTGTGACGGAAAAGACGCTGGACGCGATGGACGAAACCTGGCCCATGTACCTACCATTTACCAATCATCCGGCCTGGGGCCCGGATTTCCGCGAGGAATTGCTCAAACGCGGCAAGCGCGTGCTGCGCTGGCACGCTGACCGATCCTATTCCTCCAACGTCATTTATTCGACGGAATATATCGAGAATGTTTTCGGTCGATTCTTCCATATCGAGGAAATCCGGCATCAATTCCCGATTTATCAGGATAGCCTGATTTTGCGCCGACGCTAGAACCTGCGCCCGCACAACCCGCGCCGCCCCTCAATGCAGCGGCGGGAACCCCTTCTGCGTCAATAGCTCGGCCGCCTCGTAGCCGCACGCCTTGATGCGTTCGCGCGCGGCGGCGTCGACGATCTTTTCGATCGCGTCAAGCGAGTCCCTGCCCGCTTTCGCCGCCTGGCGGAATTCCTCGCCCCTGGCGGCGTCCCCTTCGAGCACTTCGAGTATGTCTTTTTTCGCGGCGGGCCAGTCGCAGGCGGCGCGCGCCGGCGCAAACCCCGCGAGCAGCGCGGCGACGACGGCGGAAAACCGAAGCGAAATCCTATTCATTCGCGTTCGCCCGGATGTAAGCCCATATCGCGTCGAGATCGGCGGGCTTCAGCACATTACGCCACGGCGGCATCTGGTTTTTGCCGTTGAGCACCGAATTTTCAAAGCGCGGACGCTCGTCGGCCTTCAGCCGCCGCAGATCGAACGTAATGCCGGAACCCACGAGCCTGTCGCCATGGCATTGCGCGCAATTGTTGTCGTAGATTTTGAACCCGGCTTTCGCGAGGTCCGCCTGATCCTGCGCGCGCGCGCCAACCGCAAAAAGGGAACCCGCGCACAGCAACAGGCCGGCGACGCAAAGTCGTTTCAATTCAGGAACTCCAGCTGCGAGCGGGAACGCGCCTGGCGCGCTCCCGCAAAACCCTACTTGCCGTGCAGTTTGAACGTCCACAGGGTCGATCCCGTCGGCACGCCCGCCACATCGGGCGCCGCCGTGCGCATGGCGTAGACGCCGCCGATGCCGGAGCCCACGGTTACATACTGCACCCCGTCCTTCTCCCAGGTCACGGGCTGGCTGATGATCCCCGAGGGCGTCTGGAATTTCCACAGGATTTTGCCGTCCGAAGAATTCACCGCGATGAATTCGCCGGTCAGTTGACCCGTAAACACGAGGCCGCCCGCCGTGTTCATCGTGCCCGCGGTGTTGGCGACCTTGAAGGGAATTTCCCATTTCGCTTTGCCGGTGAGCGGATCGACGGCTTTCAAATGGCCCTGGAACTCCGGCTTGATCGGCGTCAGTTCCACATGCAGCGTACGCTGGCCCGCGACCGCTTTTTCCGGCGGCGGCGCGTAATAGTTCATGCCGAGATTGAATGTGTTGATGTAGAGCAGGTTCTCGACGGGGCTGTAGGACATCGGATGCCAGTTGGTGCCGCCGCTGAGCGAGGGCCACACTTCCACCTTCTCGCCGGCGATCGCCTTGAACGAGACTTCCGTCAGGATCGGGCGGTTGCTCTTGGCGTCCCAGCCCGAAGACCAGTTCATGTCGACGAATTTATTGACGTTGAGGAAGGCGCCGGTAGCGCGCTCCAGCACATATAGATAGCCGTCGCGATGCGCCTGCATCACCACCTTTTTCACCTGGCCGTTGATTGTCAGGTCCGCCTGCACGAGCGCGTTGACCCCGTCGTGGTCGAAGGGATCGAACGGATCGGTCTGCGAGGCCCAGACGACGTCGCCGGTTTTCGGCTTGAAGGCGAGAATCGAATTGGTGTGGAGATTGTCGCCCCTGCGTCCCCGCGGATTCCACGGCGCGGGATTGCCGGTGCCCCAGAACACGAGATCGAGCTCGGGATCGTAGGAACCTGTCACCCAGGTCGAGCCGCCGCCGGTCTCCGCCGAATCGCCTTCCCAGGTCTCCGAGCCCTTTTCGCCCTTGGCGGGGATCGTGTGCTTGCGCCATAATTTGGCGCCGGTCTCGGCGTCGTAGCCGTCGAGAAAGCCTCGGATGCCGAATTCCGCGCCGGCGACGCCGACGACCACGACGCCATTGGCGACCAGCGGCGCCACGGTCATCGAATAGCCCTTGTTGAAATCGACGTCGGCTTTCGTCTTCCAGACCTCTTTGCCGGTCTTCGCGTCAAGCGCGACGGTGGTGTTGTCAAGCGTCGTGCGAATGATTTTTCCATTGTAGATGGCGGCGCCGCGATTGACGATGCCGCAACACACCACGCGCAGAACCTCAGGCGGATACTCATGCACGACGCGCCAGATTTCCTTGCCGGTGACGCCATCCACGGCGGCGGTGCGGTTGTGGTTGGTGATGTAGATGATTCCATCGTGCACAAGCGGTTGCGCCTCGAGACCCGTCTGGTCGGTCATCGAATAGGCCCAGGCCGGCACGAGGTCCTTGACCGTGTCGCGATTGACCTGTTTCAACGTGGAATAGCGCTGGGCGTTGTAACCCATGCCGTAGGTAAGAACATTTTTCGGGTTCTTGTTGTCGTTGACGAGGTCGGCGGCGCTTTGCGCGAAGGCCGCGGAGGAAATCCCCGCCGCGAGAATTGAAGCCAGAATCGCGAACCCGGTGTGCTTGTCGTCACGCATGAGCGCATCTCCCTGATGTTTCATGGCTTCCAAGCGTCAAGGGACCGTGGAAGCCGCGTCGCGCGCCCGATTTGTCGGGCTGCGGGACGTTGACCTCGAGACTAGGCAGGGAACGCCCGCTTGTCGACAGGTTTTGCGGCGTGAAATGATATTGCAACGCTTGCGGAAGCTTTGATTTTCCGCTGCCGCGGCGTCAATTTCCCGATTGTTAACCTTAACGTTCTCTAATGGGCTCACGGCGGGCGAACAACGCTTGCATGCCGGAGTGACCCATTTATGTCCTTGCGTAGCCGTTTTCCCGCCCCCCGCATCTCGACATCGCATTATTTTGTGACGGTTTCGCGCGGCGACCGTCTGCGCCAGGTCGCGTTGCGTCCGTGGGTGCTCTACACTTTGGGTACCCTGATTCCGGTCGTGACAATCGCCTACCTTGGCGCGGCCGCCTGGTATCTGTTCCGCGACGACATGCTGTCGGCCATGCTGCAGCGACAGTCGGAAATGCAATACGCCTATGAAGACCGTCTGGCGGCGATGCGCGGTCAACTCGACCGCGTCACCAGCCGTCAGTTGCTCGACCAGGATACTCTGGAAGGGCGCGTGCATGAATTGATTTCGCGCCAGGCGCAGATTGAA
>JANYDZ010000709.1 GCA_025363375.1 Hyphomicrobiales bacterium | reverse complement strand
TCCACGACGACGGCAAGCATCGCTGCACGTGGCCGGGCGTCGATCCGCTTTATGTCGCCTATCACGACGACGAGTGGGGCGCGCCCGAATACGACAGCCGCGCGCTGTTCGAAAAGCTGCTGCTCGACGGGTTTCAGGCGGGGCTCTCGTGGATCACGATCCTGCGCAAACGCGACGCCTTCAGAAAGGCTTTCGACAATTTCAATCCCGCGAAGATCGCGCGCTACAAGCCGCCGAAGCTTGACCAGCTGATGAACGACGCGGGCATCGTGCGCAACCGCTCGAAGATCGAGAGTTCGGTGAATTCGGCGAAAGCCTGGCTGGCGATCGAGGAACGCGGGGGCTTTTCCAACTACCTGTGGAAATACGTCGATGGCAGGCCGCTGCAAAACACATTGCGTCATGCCGGCGAAATTCAGGCGGAGACGCCGCTGTCGACGCGCCTGTCGAAAGACCTGAAGAAGGAGGGCTTCAACTTCTGCGGCCCCACCATCGTCTACGCCTTCATGCAGGCCGTCGGCATGGTCAACGATCACCTCGCCGGCTGCTATCGCTGCGAGGAATGCCGCAAGCTCGGACTCAAACGTTGATGGCGCGCAAGACCGAACCGCCGCGCGCCTGGCAGCGCATGCTCTCGGGCCGCCGCCTCGATCTGCTCGATCCCTCGCCGCTCGACGTGGAGATCGAGGACATCGCCCACGGCCTCGCGCGCGTCGCGCGCTGGAACGGGCAGACGCGCGGGCCGAATATCTTTTCCGTCGCGCAACATTCACTGCTTGTCGAGGCGCTGGCGCTCGCCATGGACGCGGCCCTGGCTCCCCGCGCGCGCTTGATGGCGCTGCTGCACGACGCGCCCGAATATGTGATCGGCGACATTATCTCGCCGTTCAAGGCGGCGGTTGGCGCGACTTATAAAACCGTCGAGAACCGCATTCTCGCCGCGGTCCATCTGCGTTATTCGCTGCCGCCGGAGACTCCCGCGCCATTGGCGAAGCTCATCAAACGCGCCGATCACGCGGCGGCTTTCATCGAGGCGACGCGGCTGGCGGGCTTTTCCGCGGCGGAGGCGGAGAAATTCTTCGGCCGCCCGGAAACCACGCCGCGCGACATCGACGCGCTGCTGACGCCGCTGTCGTCGGACGCCGCGCAGGCGGAATTTCTGCGCGCCTTTCACGATCTTGAAACGCAAGCGGGCGCCTGACCATGCCGCGCCTTCACGTGTGCTCGCTCGAGCGCGTCGCGGCGACGGTGAAGGCCACCGGCGCCCGCTCCCTCGTAACCTTGCTGAAACACGATTTTCCCGTCGAGCGTCCGCGCGTCATCGCGCCGGAAAACCATCTGCGCCTCGGCGTCAACGACGTCGTCGAGGCCGCGCCGGGCATGATCGTTCCGCAGGCCGAACACGCGGCCTTGCTCGTCGATTTCGCGCGCGCCTGGGACCGGCGCGAACCCATGGTGATTCACTGTTTCGCGGGCGTCAGCCGCTCGACCGCCGCGGCCTTCATCGCGGCTTGCGCGCTGATGCCCGCGCGGGCGGAAAGCGACATCGCGAACGAGTTGCGGCGCCTGTCGCCGACGGCGACGCCCAACGCGCTGCTGGTGCGGCACGCCGACGCGCTGCTGGCGCGCGGCGGCGCCATGATGGCCGCCGTCGCCGCGATCGGCCGCGGCGAGGAATGCAGCGAAGGCGCGCCTTTCGCGCTGGAGATCGCCTGACGCGCCGCCGCCCTGCCGGTATTTCGGCGGCGCCGTCTGGCAAGCGGCGCGACCGTGCTACATTGCGCCGTCGCGAATCCCCGCTCCCAAATCCCGGCGCATGACCTCATCCATCGTCGTCCACATCCCCATTGAAGTCGGCCTCACCGCCGCCATCGTCACGGTCGCCGAGGGGCGGCCCATGATCCTCGTGGCGCGCGCCGGGGACGCGGCGCGCGAGGCGGCCCTGCCGTCGGGCCCGTTCGACCCGCTCGCCCATCGCACGCTGGAGATCGGCCTGCGCGAATGGGTGAGCGCGCAGACCGGCGCGCCGCTGGGCTATGTGGAGCAACTCTACACGTTCGGCGATCGCGGCCGCCACGCGCAGGCGGGCGACCGCGACCCGCATGTGCTCTCCATCGGCTATCTCGCGCTGACGCGGCGCAGCGCCGGGGGCGAACTGGCGGCGGGCGCGGCGTTCCGATCCTGGTACGGTTTTTTCCCGTGGGAGGACTGGCGCGAAAAAAAGCCCGCCCTGATCGAGGGGCGGATTCTCCCGGCGCTGAAAATATGGGCGGCGCGCGATCCCGACCGCCCCAACGCCTATGGGCTCAGCCGCACCGAGCGGGTGCGCATGTTGTTCGGCGCCGACGGCGGCAAGTTCGACGAGGAGAACGTGCTCGACCGCTATCAGCTTCTCTACGAATCCGGGCTCGTGGAGGAGGCGCGGCGCGATGGACGCGCCAGCCCCCTGATCGGGCAGGCGGGCCCGCTGGGCGAACCCCTGCTGCACGACCACCGCCGCATCGTCGCCACCGCCATGGGCCGGCTGCGCGCCAAAATGAAATACCGCCCCGTGATCTTCGAACTGATGCCCGAAGCCTTCACCCTCACGGCTTTGCAAGCCATGGCCGAAGCGCTCTCTGGCCGGCGCCTGCACAAGCAGAATTTCCGCCGGCTGGTGGAAGGCGCCGCCGTGGTGGAAGCCACCGGCGAAATGTCGCACGCGACGGGCGGACGGCCGGCCGCGCTGTTCCGGTTCCGTCGAGAAGAGCTGCGCGAACGGCCGGCGCCGGGATTAAGGGTGGGAGCGAGGGGGTGAGGGGTGGAGGCGTCGCAAGCCCTTCTCCCCGCTCTTGGCCGGGAGGCGCCCCGACAGGGGCGGATGAGCGTGCCGGGACGCGACTTGAAGCGCGGAGGCGTC
>JANYDZ010000688.1 GCA_025363375.1 Hyphomicrobiales bacterium | reverse complement strand
GCCGCCTTCTACCGCGGCAAGCTCCTGCGCGTCGTCGTCGGCTTTCCCCCCGGCGGCGGCTTTGATCTCTACGCGCGGCTCGTCGCCGAATATCTGCCGCGGCACATGCCCGTCGAGGTCAAATTCATCGTCGAGAACATGCCGGGC
The DNA here is from genome assembly GCA_025363375.1 of Hyphomicrobiales bacterium. GTDB lineage: Bacteria > Pseudomonadota > Alphaproteobacteria > Rhizobiales > Beijerinckiaceae > Terripilifer. Next base: position 5,205 of record JANYDZ010000688.1, on the reverse strand, counting down.
GCGGCGACCGCCCGCGCCGCCGCGCATATCTACGGCGTCGGCCCGCAGGACGGCACAATTATCGGAATTTGCCATCAGGGCCTGCTCGCGAACCAGGTGCTCGGCATCCAGAACGCCGGCGATTTCGACATGCTGAAATTCAACTGGGTGGCGCGCATGGGCACGCAGCTCAATGTTGGCGTTGTCTGGCACACGGCGGGCGTGAAGAACATCGAGGACGCCAAGGCGAAGGAATTGATTTTCGGCGCGACGACGCCGACGGCGACTTCCGTCCTGGTGCCCAAAGCGCTCAACGCCGTGCTCGGCACGAAATTCAAGATCGTGCCCGGCTATCAGGGCTCGCAAGACATGGCGCTCGCCATGGAGCGCGGCGAGACGCACGGCTTTGCGACGGGCGTGTGGATCGATCTCGTCAACGCCCACGCCGACTGGATGAAAAACGGCATCATCCGTCCGCTTTTCCAGATCGGCGTGAAGCGCCATTTAGAATTGCCCGATGTGCCAACGCTTGGCGAACTCACGGAAAAACCCGACGAGAAGAAAATTCTCGAACTTTTGGGCGCCACCGAGGACATGGGCCGCGCCTTCATGACAGGCCCGCGCGTGCCGCCCGAGCGCGTCGCGCTGTTGCGCGCGGCCTTCGACAAGATGATGAGAGATCCGGGATTGCTGAACGAAATGACCGCGAAAAACCTTGAAATCAACTACATGCACGGCGATGAATTGCAGGCGCTGACGCAAAACGTTGGCCGCATGTCGCCGGAGGTTGCGGCAAAGGCGCGCAGGATGCTGGTGGAGTAGGACGCTACAACCGCACCATCCGGCACGCGTCGCCGGCTTTGGCCGCCGGCGCGTGCGGGGCCCTGATCACCAGGCACTCGGATTGCGCGAGCACGCGCAGCATCGAGGAATCCTGCCGCGCGTGCGGGGTCGCGACGGGCAGGCCGTCCGCGCTCCGCGCGAGGTTCGCGCGCATGTAATCCTGACGGCTGTCGTTGGCTTTCAGATCGCAGCCGAGGATGGCGGGTTCCGAGGGATCGCGCCCGGCTTCGGGATCGCCCGACAGCGCGCGGATCAACGGGACCAGAAACAGCACGCCGCAGACAATCGCCGAGACCGGATTGCCTGGCAGGCCGAGAATGCGCATGTCGCCGAGCCTGCCGTGCATGAGCGGCTTGCCCGGCCGCAGAGCGATCTTCCAGAAGCCGAGTTCCATGCCCTCGCGCGTCAGCGCCGTCTGCACGAGATCATGGTCCCCGACCGACGCGCCGCCGAGCGTCACGAGAATGTCGGCGCGGGCGTCGCGCGCCGCGCGGATGCGGTTCTCCAGCGCCGCAAACGTATCGGCGGCGATGCCGAGATCGACGACATCGGCGCCGGCCGCCTCGGCATAGGCGCGCACCGCAAACGTGTTGGACGCCACGATCTGGTCGGGCCCGGGGTTCTCGCCGGGCTGCACGAGTTCATCGCCCGTCGCGAGCAAAGCCACGCGCGGTTTGCGCGCGACATCGAGTGACCCGTAATTCATCGCGCCCGCCAGGGCCAGTTCGCACGCGCCAAGGCGGCGTCCCCGCTGCAGCAGCACATCTCCCGCCGCGAAGTCGAGACCGGCGCGCCGAATGTTGCGGCCCACAGGGTCGCTTTGCAGGACAGTGACGAGGTCGCCCTCGACTTTCGTATCTTCCTGAATGGCGACGACATCGGCGCCTTCCGGCACTGGCGCGCCCGTAAAGATGCGCACGGTCTCGCCGCGCCCGACCTTGCCCGCAAAACCGTGACCGGCGGCGCTGGCGCCGATCAGTTTCAGCGTCGCGGGCACCGACGCGATATCCGCGGCTTGCAGCGCATAGCCGTCCATGGCGGAGGCGGGGAAGGGCGGCTGCGTGCGCCGCGCTGCGAGGTCATGGGCGAGCGTGCGCCCGGTGGCCCGCGCCAGCGGCACGTTCTCGGGAGCCAGCGGATGCGGCGCGCTGGCGAGCACGCGGGCGAGAGCTTCGGAGACGGAGAGCCAGGGGGAGGAGGTCATGGGGCGCAGTTATACAGCCCGCGCGGCAACCTTCAATTCCACGGCCCCAGATAAACTTCGCCGTTGTACGAATCGCCTTGCGCCTGCACGCTCGTTGGCCAGTTCTCGTTGTCGATCTTCGGGCGCAACTCCGCCGGCATGGGTTTGCCGTCCCAGCCGATCTGCTCCATGTGGAAATAGAGCTGGATGGCGTGGCCGTCGGGATCGATGGCGAGGGCGTTGTGCGCCATGCCGGGGAACAATTCCTGCGGCAGCTTTTTGATCGCGACGCCCTTTTCTTTCAGGAATGTCGCGGCGTCGCGCAATTGCTGGTAATCGCCGACCTGGAAGCCGAAGGACATCAGGGTTGTGTGCGGCGACAGACCCAATTCGGCGCGCAAGGCCAAGGGATAAATGGCGATGGAATGGTGCTCTGTGTTGGCGCGCAGGAACACGCATTTATGGCCGTTCCAGACGATTTCTTCGGTGATTTTCAGGCCCATGCAGTCGCGATAGAACGTCGTCATGTCCTCGACATCCCCGGCGAAGACGCGCACCGGGCCGATCTTCGTCACCTTGAAGGGACGGCCCAGCAGAATGCCGCCGACATCGTATTTTTCCTCGATCTTTTCGGTGTGGCGATGTCCGTCGAGCAGGCTCACCTTGTCGGCGTAGCCTTCATTGATCTCCGCATATTCGGAACGGTGCGGGATGGTCGGCGTGTCGTGATAATTGCGCCGGTGCATGCCCCTGGGCTTGCTCAATCCGTCCCAGCCGATCTGTTCGATCCCGTAATAGATTTCGTTGGTGTGGCCCTCGGGGTCCAATGGGTAAACATGCCAGTTGGAGCCGGGATTGTCGCGGCCCGTGCGGGCGATGCGTATGCCGACATCCTTCAGCCATTGCGTGCCCTCGACGACTTCGCGCAAGGAACCCACCTGCCAGGTGATCTGGTTGATGGTGAGCTTCTGATTGTAGTGCTTCATCATCTGGATGCGCACGCGGCGGGGAAACAGCACGAAGGAATGATGGTCCGTGCCGTGCCGCATGAAATAGCCGACGCCCGCGCCATGCTTGCCTTGCTCGTCCGGCGGCAGCCGCGCGCCGAAATCGATGGGGTCCGAGGTCTTGATGCCCATGAGGTCCGTGTACCAGGGCAGGGATTTTTCCATGTCGTAAACGTCAAGCCCGAAATGGCCCAGCCGGCGAATCCGGAAGGGCCGGTCGAGCACGACGCCGCCGACGTTGAAGTGTTTGGTTCCGGATTTGAAATCTTCGGGCATGGGGGCTCCGCGGAGAGGATCGCGATCGGCCGCAATGATGGATGAGGCGGGGCAGGGGCGCAAGGCGGGGGCAAGCAGGCGGGGGAAAGCGGAAGTTATTTCGAATCGTCCCTGGCGCGCGCCGTTACAACCCGTTGCATAATTTCCTCGATTCCAAAGCGCGCTTTTGCAGGTATTTGATTGGCCGGGTAAAAGGACTCGACGAGGCGCAGCGCCGCTTCCACGTCTGGAACCCGCGCATGGTCAGCCAGGAACTCGATGTCCGAAATGTCGTGGGAGCCGTTTATGCCCTCGGGACGCTTGGCGAGACATTTCATCGCGAAGAGATATTCGGGCGTCGGCGTGTAAATTCGCAGGCCAGCGGTCGGCGATCCTGGAAATCCCGGCAATGCCCGCAGCGCTTCTTTTTCCGAGAGGAACCCCTTGACGCCGTCGTTGAGCCAATCAGGCGGCCAGTTTTTTTCTTCGGCGACCTTCGCCGTCGCGACGCGCAGGAATTCCAGATGTCTGTTGACGACAGCATCGACGTCGCGCGTCGCCTCGCGAATATCGTAAACCAGCGACAGGGCCGCGTCGCCGTAAATTGCGATATCGATCATCACGCCGTGCTCGCGCGCCAATTCGTCGAGACGCTGCAATCCTTCGAAGATGTCTTGTCGAGTCAGCATGTCGTTTCGAGCTCAAGCCTTCGCATCTTCGCGCCGGCGCGGCCGATACAGCGGGTCGGACCCCACAAAAATCATCCGCCGCCGGAACGCGGCGGGGCTTTCCATCAGCAGCGTGGCTTTGAGACTCTCAAGGCCGCAGGGAAAATACGCGCGGTGAAGAAATCGCTGTTCGCCTTCGACCCAGGCGGGCGCGCCAGCGTGGTCCCGATGGGCGAGATGTTCCGCGACCGCAGCGACATAGGCGTTGACCTTGTCGTTCGCGACGATCGGCGGCTCAAGCGCGAGCATGGCGGCGCGGCGCGCGGGCGCGGGTTCGACATAATATTCGTCGAGAAATTCGCGCAGGAACGCATCGGTGTCGCCGTGCGCGAGGCCGCACGTCACGACTTCATCAAGACTTTTGGGGCGCGCGCCAATCGCCATGGCATCCTCGGGAGCGGGCAAGCTCAGACACACCATAACATGAAAGACAAAAATTTCAGCCGCCATGCCTCAGCGGAGATCGAATGGCGTCTGGCGCGGCTCGCGGGACGCTGATCCCTCGGAGAAGGCGGCGTTGCGGGGGCCGTCGCCGAAGTTTGCACGGCCTTGAGGTGGAAGTCGACCCAACGAGTCGATTTCGGGATTATTGGGGGCGCGGGATATGGCGGCGACGCAAGCCGATGCCGCGGTCCCGCGTCGGGAGATCTTGTCGCGGGCGTTCTTAGCTGTACCCGTCGGCGGCAAAGCCTGGCTTCGCCGCCGATATAGCGTTGTTGAATTTTTGCGAGGTCCCTCAGCTACACCCCGTCGTGCTCCCGCACGTATCGCACTTTAAACAAGTCCCGTTCCGCACCAGCGTAAAATTCGCGCACTCGGGACACGATTCCCCGACGTAGCCCTTCATCCTGGCTTCCGCGCGGCGGTCCGCCGCAAGATCGCGCTTGGCGAGGGGGGCGGCTGCCGGCGTGGGCTTTTGCCAATCCAGCGAAGCGAGCCCGCCGCCGTCGTCGTGCAGCGCCACCACCGGCGCCGCCTGCGCCTGCGCGTAGCTCGCCACCGGCGCGAGCCCGTGCGTGCCGGTGCCCTGAATGAGCATCAGCTTGTCCTGTTTGCCGCGCACGAAACCCGTGGAGACGTAAGGCGTCTGCGGCTGTTGCGGTGCGCGGCCCTGACCTTCGCCGCCGCCGATGGCGGTGTCGCCGCTGTCGTCGGGGGAGACATGCGCGAGATCGTTGCGGTGCAGATAGGAGATCGCCAGCTCGCGGAA
>JANYDZ010000675.1 GCA_025363375.1 Hyphomicrobiales bacterium | reverse complement strand
CCGGATCGAAGATTTGCCGGACAGGGACGCGAGCGAAATTGTGGAACAGGCCGCGGAATTGGCGTTGCCGCCGCTTCTTGAAGCGCGGATGAGCTTCGATGGATACAAAATCGTCAGACAATTGCACGCCAGCAGCCGCAGTCACATTTACCTGGCCGAGGACAGCGCGAGCGGCGTTCTCGTCGCCCTCAAAATTCCCTCGATGGATTTACGCGGCGAACCGGCTTACCTCAAGCGCTTCATGATGGAGGAATGGGTCGCCCGGCGCGTGAACAACGCGCATGTCCTCAAGCCCTGCGCGATCTCCAGGCGGCGCAATTATCTGTACATTGTCACCGAATACATTGACGGGCAGACCTTGCGGCAATGGATGATCGATCATCCCAGGCCGGACCTTTCGGCCGTGCGCGGAATCGTCGAGCAGATCGCGGCGGGACTTCGCGCTTTCCACCGCATGGAGATGCTGCATCAGGACATCAGGCCGGACAACATCATGATCGACAAGACCGGCACGGTGAAGATCATCGATTTTGGTTCGACCAAAGTCGCCGGCGTCGTCGAAACCGCTCCTGGCGCCGACGGCAACGAAATTCTGGGCACGGCCCAGTACACCGCGCCGGAATATTTCCTTGGCGAAGGCGGCTCGCCGCGCTCAGATACTTTTTCTCTTGGCGTCATCGCCTATCAGATGCTGACGGGCGAACTGCCTTATGGCGCGGAAGTCGCGAAAGCGCGCGCGAGATCGCAACAAATGAAATTGAAATACAAATCGGCGCTCGACGACAGCCGCGAGATTCCGGCGTGGATTGACGGCGCCCTTCGAAAGGCAGTGCATCCCGATCCCTTCAAACGCCATGAGGAATTGTCCGAATTCCTGCAGGACCTTCGGCAGCCCAATGAGAGTTTGCTCGGCGCTTCCCCGACACCGCTCCTGGAGCGCAACCCCTTGTTGTTCTGGAAGGGGCTCAGCGCAATCCTGGCGGGCGTGGTCATCGCTCTGTTGGCGAGCCGATACGGCGGGCGATAAGCAAATCTTTGCGCGCCCGGACGCGCTGCGTTCGTCAAGCGCTTGCACACTTGATGTTCGAATCGGCCGGCGTCCGAAAATGTCCGATGTCTTCACGCAATGGTGGGCGATACAGGGATCGAACCTGTGACCCCACCCATGTCAAGGGTGTGCTCTACCGCTGAGCTAATCGCCCGATCAGGCCGCGTTCGGTCCGATGGAATGAGGCGGATATATCGGCTCGCCGGAGCGCGCGCAAGCGCCAAGAGGGAGCGTCCAGAGGCAGCCGCCGCGATATCAAGCCGCGAGGAGGCGCTGCACTTCGCTGACGAGGTCTTTCAGATGGAAAGGCTTTGACAGGATTTTCGCGTCTTTCGGGGCGTTGTTGTCGGGGTTGAGCGCGACGGCGGCAAAACCGGTGATGAACATCACCTTGATGTCGGGGTCGAGTTCGGTGGCTCGGCGCGCCAGCTCGATTCCGTCCATTTCGGGCATGACGATATCGGTCAGCAGCAGCTCGAACGGTTCTTCGCGCAGGCGATTGTAGGCGGACAGGCCATTGTCGAAGGATGCGACATTGTATCCCGCGTTCTGCAGCGCTTTCACCAGAAACCGACGCATGTCGTTGTCGTCTTCCGCCAGCAGTATTTTTGTCGGCAAGCTTGCAGCGTCGTCCATGTCAGCCTCGATTCTGGGTATGCACCATAGGACCCTCAGTTGGTAAAGAAGCCGTGAAGCTTCCAGGGTTTTCCCGGCGCTGTTAAAGCTTTTGTCCGCGAGCGCGCGCCGCGCGCCGGTAATTGATGGACTCGACGGGTATCCCGGGGCACACTGCGCGTCCAGGCGGGATTTGACCAGAGCGTTCGATGCAGCACGATGAATGTCCGCCGCCGACAGGAGCCAGCGGCGCGCGAAAGGCTTATTCGGCTGAACTCGATCCGGGATTTGACGTCCTGGAGCCCGCGCGGCTTGCTTCCGCGCTGGTGTTTTCCTCGCCGCATTCCGGCAGCGTCTATCCCGAGTCCTTTCTTGCCTCGACCCAGCTCGATCCCTTGACCCTGCGGCGCTCCGAGGACGCGTTTGTCGACGAGTTCTTCGCCAGCGCCGCCGACGTCGGGGCGCCCCTGTTGCGGGCGCGGTTTCCACGCGCCTTCCTCGACGTGAACCGGGAGCCTTATGAGCTTGATCCGCGTATGTTCGAGGATCGTCTGCCGGCCTACGCCAATACGCGTTCCATGCGGGTCGCCGGCGGGCTGGGCACGATAGCCCGTGTTGTCGGGGAGGCCCGCGAGATCTACGCGCAGCGGCTCCCGGTATCGGAAGCCGTGGCCCGCATCGAGGGGCTCTACAAGCCATATCACGCGATGCTGCGATCGCTGATGCAGCGGGCCGAGGGGCGGTTTGGGGCGGCTGTTCTGATCGACTGCCATTCCATGCCCTCGACCATGGGGCGTGGTGCGAGGCCGGAGGAAAGGCTGAGGGCCGATATTGTGCTGGGCGACCGCTACGGGACAAGCTGCGACATGGCGGTGGTGGAGATTGTCGAGTACGAGTTGAAGCGCTGTGGATATCATGTCGTGCGGAACAAGCCTTATGCCGGAGGTTTCATCACCGAACATTATGGCAATCCAGCCATCGGCTGGCATGCCCTGCAGATTGAAGTGAACCGGGCGCTGTATATGGATGAGCAAAGTCTGAAGCGCAGCGAAGGCTTTGCGATTCTGACCCGCGATATGGCCGGCGTTGCCCGCTTGCTGGCCGACGTCGTTGCGCGAGGCCTCCCGGCACGGCGGGCTGCAGCGGAGTAGCGCCAAAAGAAAGAGGGCCGCCCTGTCGCCAGAGCAGCCCCAAGTCCAGGGAGGAAACGCCCAAGGAGGGCATTTACACGCGGCAAAGCCGGCGTGCGGTCTGTATATTGACAGGCTGGAGCTTGAAATCAAGGGGGCTAACGCAAATTGTCCCGAAATTGCTCACTAGATGTCAAAACGCTCATAAATAAGATGAATTTTTAGTCTAACGCCGCCTTGAACGAAAGGAGGCCGCTCATGTCGCCATGAGCGGCCCCAAGTCAAGGGAGGAAACGCCCAAGAAGGGCATGCACAGCAAATCAATGCCGCACCGCAATAATATGCGCGTGCGACGCACAAAAAGCAAGCCCTGCTGACGTATTTTTCGCAAATGCGTCATCCCGTCGCAGCCAGGCAGCCAAGTCTATGATTTTTTGATGATTTTGTCTGGATGGGGGTCTTGGGTGCGGGTGTAGAGCAACAAGG
>JANYDZ010000653.1 GCA_025363375.1 Hyphomicrobiales bacterium | reverse complement strand
ACACGCCGCCCCAGTCGGGCGGCGCGATGAAAATTTCGACGAGATAGCAACCGCCGATCAGCAGCACGAAACAGCCGATGATGATTTCCAGGGGACGGAACCCGCGCGATTCGAATGAAAGAATGGCGAGCGTAATCAGGCCGGCGATCGCCAGGCAGATCAACAACGGCCAGCCCGTAAGGAGGGACAGGCCGATGGACGCGCCCAGCAATTCCGCCAGATCGGTCGCCATGGCGGCGATCTCGCTGGCCACCCACATGGCGTAGACCAGCGGCTTCGGCAGCCGTTCGCGGCAGGTGGCCGCCAGACTTTTGCCGGTGACGATGCCGAGCTTCGCCGACAGGCTCTGGAACAACATCGCCGTAAGATTCGCCGCCAGCACGACCCACAGCAGCGTATAGCCAAATCTGGCGCCAGCTTCGATGTTCGTCGCGAAATTGCCGGGGTCCATATAGGCGATGGAGGCGATCACCGCGGGGCCCGCGAACGGCAAAAAGCCGCGCACCCCGGAGAGCCTTCCTTCCAGCGCCGCGCGTCCAGCCGAGATCGTGCGATCCGTCAAGCCAGCTTTCATCGTATCATCCACCCAATGCGTCATGAAGATGCTCATACGTGAAAGTGTAGCTTTGGTTACATTTAAGGGCGGAGGCTGAAAGCTGTCAAGTGGCGCATCGTCTTCGCAACCAACTGCGATCTTGTCCCAGCGATCTTGTCCCAGCGATCTTGTCCCGGCCCCTGTGCGCCCTCTATAAAACGGCTTTAATGGAAACCGGCCATGATCGAACGCGCCATCGAGAATATCCTGTTCGCCAGCCGCTGGCTGTTGGCGCCGCTCTTTCTCGGGCTGGTGCTTGGCCTTGTGGCGTTGTTGGTCAAATCCAGTCAGGAACTGGTTCACATCGCCAAAACCATGACGACTTCGAGCGAGTCCGATACAATTCTCGCCCTGCTCGGCCTCATTGACCTCACGCTGACGGGGTCGCTTGTCATCATCGTGATCTTCTCGGGATACGAAAATTTCGTCTCCCGCATCGACGAAACCAAGCACCCGGACTGGCCGGAATGGATGGCCAAGATCGATTTCACCGGGCTGAAGCTCAAATTGCTGTCTTCCATTGTGGCGATCTCGGCGGTGCAATTGCTGCGCGCGTTCATGAATATCCAGAACGTCTCCGACCGGGATCTCGCCTGGTATGTCGGCATTCACTTGACCTTCGTGGTCTCCGGCCTGGTTCTCGCCGTGTCCGACAGGATCAGTGGCGAGGCCGGGCACTGACTGCCCCCTTGAACAGAGCGTCGGCATCTCCATATTCAGCCCACGGTGAAAGCCGGGGGCGCCATAACGGGCCCCGAACGAAGCGCCTGAGGGGCTTCCATGTCGCGTGTGCCGAGCCTGAATTCCCCCTTTCTGCTGGGGTTCGACGATATCGAGAGAGCGCTGGAGCGGGTCACCCGCGCCGCGCCTGATGGCTATCCGCCCTATAATATCGAGCGGCTCGCCCGCAGCGACAGCCAGCCGGAGCTTCTGCGCATCACCCTGGCTGTGGCGGGCTTCACGCGCGACCAACTCGACATCAGCGTCGAAGACCAGCAGTTGATCATCCGCGGCCGCCAGCAGGACGACAAGGAGCGGCAATATCTGCACCGCGGCATCGCCGCGCGGCAGTTCCAGCGCGCCTTTTTGCTCGCCGACGGCATGCAGGTTCTGGGCGCGGATTTGAAAAACGGACTGCTTGCGGTCGATCTCGTGCGGCCCGAGCCGGAGCGGATGATACGAAAGATTAACATTTCAGTGCGGGACTAGACGTCCGCACCCAATGCGGGTCCATCCGGACCGCAACACAAGGAGCGCCAATATGATCGACGCGATCAAGAACGAAACCGCGACCCCCTTCACCGCCGAGCAATTCGCTCACCTCGGCGGCGGTCAGGTCGCCTACGTCAAGCCCATGCGCTCGGAAGAGGTGCGCAAGGCGTTTCCAATGGTGCAGGGCGTTTTGCCGGGCATGCAGCTCTTCGCGCTGCTCGCCGCCGACGGCACGCCGCTCATGCTCACGGATTCACGCGACGCGGCAATCGCCAACGCCTGGGAGAACAAGCTCCAGACGGTGAGCGTGCATTAAGGCGCCGGCGTCTCTAATGCGCCGCCCCCAGATACGCCGCTTTTACGGCGGGGTCGTTGCGCAACTGGGCTGACGGCCCCGATGCGCTGATGCGGCCGTTCTCCATGACGTAGCCGAAATCAGCGACTTCCAGCGCGGCGGCGGCGAATTGCTCCACCAGAAGCATCGTCGTCTTGCGCTCTTTCAATCGAGCGATGGTCGAGAACACCTCTTCCACCAGCTTCGGGGCGAGGCCCATTGAGGGCTCGTCGAGCAACAACACGTCGGGATTGAGCATCAACGCGCGCGCCATGGCGAGCATCTGCTGTTCGCCGCCCGACAGGGTGCCGGCCAGCTGTTCGCGGCGCTCTTTCAGGCGCGGAAACAATTCGAACATTTTTTCAAGATCGGCGCCCGTGTCGCCCTTCGGACGCGAACCCGTCAGGCGCGGAAACGCGCCCAGCAGAAGATTGTCCGTCACCGACTGCGTCGGAAACACGCGGCGTCCCTCGGGCGAATGGGCGAGGCCGCGCTGGGTGATCCTGTGCGAGGGCAGGCCCGTGATGTTGTCGCCGCCAAGGCGGATCGTGCCGGCGCTCGGTTCGATCATGCCGGAGACCGCGCGCAAGGTCGTCGTCTTGCCGGCGCCGTTGGAGCCGATCAAGGTGACGAGTTTGCCCTGTGGCACCGCGATGCTGATGCCGTGCAGCACCTGCACCTTGCCGTAGCCCGCGACGAGATTTTCAACTTGAAGCATGATCGTCCCCTCAAGCTGCGCTGGCGGAAGCGCCGCCGAGATACGCTTCGATGACCTTGGGATCGGCCTGCACGGCGGCGGGTTTGCCTTCGGCGATTTTCTGGCCGAAGTCGAGCACCGTCACTGTGTCGCTGACGGACATCACGACATCCATGTGATGCTCGATCAGGATAATCGTGATGCCCTGATCGCGGATCTTGCGAATGATCGCCACGAGATCGCGAATGTCTGGCGCGGTGAGGCCCGCGGCGGGTTCGTCCAGAAGCAGCAGTTTTGGATCAAGCGCCAGAGCGCGGCCAATCTCCAGCAGGCGCTGCTTGCCATAGGGCAGGTTGCGCGCCTCCTCGTTGGCGAGCTTGTCGAGACCAACGAAGGCCAGAATGCTCGCCGCGCGCCGCCGCGCCGCTTCTTCCTGCGCGTCCGCGCCGGGCAGACCGAGCGCGATTGAAAAGATGTTCGACGTATACGTGTGATGCAGGCCCACCAGCACGTTCTCGATCAGGGTGAGCTCGCCGAAAAGCTGCACGTTTTGAAACGTGCGCGCCACGCCGCGCGCCGCTATCTCGGGGGACTTCAGGCCTTGCAGCGAGATATCGTCGAGATCCACGGAGCCCGACGTCGGCACATAAATGCCTGTCAGCACGTTCATCATAGTGGATTTGCCCGAGCCGTTCGGGCCGATCAGGCCATGTATGGAGCCGCGCTTGACCGCGAGGCTCACCTGATCGAGCGCCCGCAAGCCGCCGAATTGCATGATCACGTTGTCGACCTTGAGCAGCGGCTTGTCGTTCGAGCCGCCAACCGACGCGCGCGTCAGCGCCGCCGCCACGTCGCCCCTGGCGTCGATGACCGCGTGCGTGCGTACCCAGTCCGGCCTGAAGGCGCCTACGAGTTGCTTGAGGAAGCCGACGATGCCGTCAGGCAGATAATAGACGACGAACAGGATCATCACGCCGAAAATGGCGAGCTTGAAGTCGGTGATCTTCTGCAGAAAAAGCGAGAAGACGTAAAAGGCGAGGCACAAAGCGATGGGGATCGTCGCGCGCAGGCGATGTTCCGGCTTCTTTACGAACGTATAGCCGCCGGCAAGCACGGCGACCATGGCGATGATCAGCGCGACGCGGCGGAAGAGCTCGATATCCGAAAGCAGGTTCGGCAGATAAACGACAATCGCCGCGCCGAGGATCGGGCCGAGGCGCGATTTGCGTCCGCCCATGGTGACGGCCAGCAGGAACAGGATCGAGAGATCGAAGGTGAAATTGTTCGGCGCGATATATTGCTCCGAATAGGCGAAAAGCACGCCCGCGAGGCCGGCGAAGGCCGCGCTGGTCACGAAGGCGATGACTTTGTGCTTGTAGACGCTGACGCCCATGCAATCGGACGCAATGGGACTGTCGCGCAAGGCTTCAAACGCGCGGCCGAGCCGCGAGGCCAGAATGCGGTTGACGACGACGATGGCGAGGCCGAGGAAAAACACCGCGATGTAGAAATACTGGATTTCGCGCACGCGCTTGATCGACATGTCGAAGATTGGCAATTTCTCGCCGAGATCGCGCCAGTCGAACAGCACCGGCGTCGTCAATGTGATGCCAAGCGGTCCATGCGTCAGATCGAGGTGGTTCAGCCACGGCCCGAGATCGGTCATCTCGTTGATAAGAATCTGCACGATGGTGCCAAAGGCGAGCGTCACCATGGCGAGATAGGGCCCGGTCACGCGCAGCGCCGGCAACGCGAGGACAGCGCCGAAGAGCGCCGCGACAACGGGCCCCAGCGCCAGCGACGGCCACAGGCCCCAGCCAAAGTGCATGGACAGGCAGCCGGCCGTGTAGGCGCCGATGCCAAAAAGCGCCGCGTGCCCGATGGAGACTTCGCCGGTGTAGCCAAACACAATATCGAGTCCGAGCGTCACGATGGAGAAGATCGCGACCGTGACGATCAGGTGCAGATAATAGGGACTGGTGATGACAAAGGGACAGACCAGCGCCAGCGCGGCGGCCACCAGCGGAATGAGAAACCTGCGCGCCATGGTCAGACCTTCTTGATCGCTGTTTTGCCGAACAGGCCGGCGGGTTTCAGCGACAGAACGAGCAGCAGTAGAACGAGCCCCGGCACGTCCTTGTAGCCCGAAGAAATATAATAGCCGGTGAGGTTTTCCGTGACGCCGAGAATGAGCCCGCCGACAATGAGGCCGATGCCGCTCGACAATCCGCCAATGATGGCGACCGCGAAAGCCTTCAGACCGAGCGCCGCTCCCATGGTCGCGCCGGTAAGCGTAACCGGCGCCACGAGCACGCCCGCGAAAGCGGCGGCCATGGAAGACAGCGCGTAGGAGAAGGTGATGACCAACCGCGTGTCGATGCCCATCAGGCCGGCGGCGTCGCGGTCATTCGCCGTCGCGACGACCGCTTTGCCGTAGATGGAGCGGCGGTTGAAAATTTCCACCGCGATCATCAGGCCGAGCGCGCCCAGCACGATGGCTATTTCCATGGGCTGGATCCGCACGCCATTGACGTCGAGGGACGCTTCCGGCAGCGGCGAAGGAAACCGCAGGGCGTCGCGGCCCCAGATGTTTTCGGCGACGTTTTTGAATATAATGCCGAGCGCGATGGTCGCCATGATCCAGCCGGCTTCGGACTTCGTCTTGATGGCCTGCCGCACGCCAAGGAATTCGACCACCGAGCCCTGAATGAGGCCGAAGATGAAGACGATGGGAAGCATCAGCAAATAGGCGGCAAACGTGCCGAGCGACAAACCGATGAGGAAATTGATGGTGGTGAGGCCCACCAGCGCGCCCAGCATGAGCGCGTCGCCCTGACCGAAATTCAGCGTTTTCGATGTGGCGAAGGTGAGCTGATAACCAAAAGCGATGACCGCGTAGATCATCCCAACGGTGACGCCGCTGACGATCAACTGCGCGAGAACTTGCATGGCGGGGGTCCGGTTGTGATGGGCGCGTAGCAGCTTGGAATGAGGAGCGGCGCCTACCTTCTCCCGGAGGGAAATGGTTTGCGCCGCTGTTCGTTGGAGCGGAGAGACGAACGAAATTTTCCCGTACCACGGGAAAACATCGATCGTGTCCCGGACTTAAAAAGTCAGACAATCCAGATCAGGACTTCGGCTTGACGCGCATGGCTTTGTCGCCTGCGAGGTCTTCCGGGTGCGCCGGGACAACGCGGCCGCCCTTGACGAGGCCGAACACCGGGATGTTGTAGGTGATGGCTTCGTGGTCGGTCGCGGAGAACGGCTTGTCATAGATTGTCACGACGCCCTCGATTTTTTCTTGCAGATTTTCGAGCGCCTCGCGAAGCTTGCGGCCATCCGTCGATTTCGCCTGCTTCAGGGCGGCGGCGAGGATGTAGGCGGAATCATAGCCCTGCGCCGCGGACA
>JANYDZ010000627.1 GCA_025363375.1 Hyphomicrobiales bacterium | reverse complement strand
AGCCGGCATTGATCAGCGTCGAGCCTGTGTAGGTGTTGTTACCGTTCAGCGTGAGCGTGTTCGTGGAATTCTTGATGACCTGACCGGAACCCGCGCCAATCACGCAAAGATCGGGGCGCAGAATGTCCGCCATTATTTCGCGCTCCCGCCAACCGCGGCGGGCGAGCGCCATCGCCGCAGCACCACCGGGATCAGCGCGACAAGTCCGAGCGCAGCGAAGGCGTAGATCAATTCAGGCGTCACCAGTTGTTTGAGATGGATATGCGCCTTGCAGTCCACAGCGCCCGAGGCGAGGCACGCTTCGAAAGCCTGTTTTTGCGCGGCCGCGATGGAATCGAGCCCGGCGCCGGCGAAAGAATAGGCGAAGGTCGCGGGAATAATGCCGACAAACGTCGTCCAGACAAAGGTTCCCAGCGGCACGTTTAGCAAGGCCGGCGCCAGATTGACGAGGAAGAACGGAAAAACCGGCACGAGGCGCAAGAACAGCAAATAGGAGGCCGCATCCCGCTCAAAACCATCGCGGAAGCTGGCGAGCGAGGTCCCCGCCCGGCGGCGCAGCATTTCGCCCAAAGCCGAGCGCGCCGCCAGAAAAACCAGCGCGGCGCCGATTGTCGCCGCCAGAACAGTCGCCGCGCCGCCGACCGCCACGCCGAACATGAAGCCGCCGGTTATCGTCAAAAGCACGGCGCCCGGCAGGGAGAGAGCCACCGCCGCGATGTAAATCAGCGCGTAGGCCGCAATCGCCATGAACCAGTGAGTGGCCACCAGGGCCATCAGGGTGTCGCGGCTTAAAAGCAGGTTTTCAAAGGTCAATTGCCGATGAGCGCCGCTGAGGAGAAGGCCGCCGGACGCCAGCGCTATGACCACAAGCGGAAAGAAGCGCGCGATCAGCGATCGCGGCTTGTCCGCCGCGAGGGCCTGGCCCGCCTGCTTGTCGTGGACATCAACCATGCCTATCCATAGCGCGTCGGCGCGCTTTGCGCAGCCCCGAATGAGCTGAAATTGCCGCGACCGGGGCATTGTTCGGGAATTGTCGCCGTTCACGCCCCTTGCTATCTCGGCTGATAAGGCCCATGTCACCTTTGGCACTCCGCACCCGCGAGTGCCAATCTCGCCCAGTTCAAGCTTGCTGCGTCATTGATGCGCCGTTCGTGGGGGCCAACCTGAAAGCCTTCGTCATGAAGTTTCGTCCCCTCCACGACCGCGTGGTCGTCAAGCGCCTTGAAGGCGAAGAAAAATCCAAAGGCGGGATCATCATCCCCGACAACGCCAAGGAGAAGCCGCAGGAAGGCGTGATCGTCGCCGTTGGTCCCGGCGGCCGCGACGAAGCCGGCAAGCTGATCCCGATCGACCTCAAGAAGGGCGACAAGATATTGTTCGGCAAATGGTCGGGCACGGAAGTCAAGCTCGACGGCGAAGACCTTCTTATCATGAAGGAAAGCGACGTCATGGGCGTCATCGGCTGAAACGAGAAGGGGCGGGTGGAGAGTAGCGAACGGCGAATGGGGCAATCCCGTTTCACGCGCGAAAATCCGCTTTCCCCAATCCCCATTCCCTAACCGCTGCCCGCCTTCACCACATTCAAGGATCACACACATGTCCGCCAAAGACGTACGCTTTTCCTCCGACGCCCGCGACCGCATGCTGCGCGGCGTCGATATTCTCAACAACGCCGTCAAGGTGACGCTTGGCCCCAAGGGCCGCAACGTCGTCATCGACAAGTCCTACGGCGCGCCGCGCATCACCAAGGACGGCGTCACCGTCGCCAAGGAAATCGAGCTTGACGACAAGTTCGAGAACATGGGCGCCCAGATGGTGCGCGAAGTCGCCTCCAAAACCAACGACAGCGCCGGCGACGGCACCACGACCGCCACCATTCTCGCCCACGCCATCGTCAGGGAAGGCGTCAAATTCGTCGCCGCCGGCATGAACCCGATGGATTTGAAGCGCGGCATCGATCTTGCCGTCATCGCGGCGGTCAAGGACATCGAGAAGCGCGCCAAGAAGATCAGCTCTTCGGAAGAAGTGGCGCAGGTCGGCACTATTTCGTCGAACGGAGACGTTTCCATCGGCGACATGATCGCCAAGGCCATGAAGAAGGTCGGCAACGAAGGCGTCATTACCGTTGAAGAGGCCAAGACCGCCGAAACCGAACTCGACGTCGTCGAAGGCATGCAGTTCGACCGTGGCTATCTCTCGCCCTACTTCATCACCAACGCCGAGAAGATGATCGTCGAGCTCGAGGATCCCTACATCCTCATCTTCGAGAAGAAACTGTCGTCCTTGCAGGGCATGTTGCCCATCCTCGAAGCCGTCGTGCAGACCGGCAAGCCCCTGCTGATCATCGCCGAGGACATTGAAGGGGAAGCCCTTGCCACCCTCGTCGTCAACAAGCTGCGCGGCGGCCTCAAGGTTGCTGCCGTCAAGGCACCGGGCTTTGGCGATCGCCGCAAGGCCATGCTGGAAGATATCGCTGTCCTGACGAAGGGCGAGATGATTTCCGAAGACCTCGGCATCAAGCTGGAAAACGTCACTCTGCCGATGCTCGGTGTCGCCAAGCGCGTCACCATCGACAAGGACAACACGACCATCATCGATGGCGCCGGCGAAGCCGATGCGATCAAGGGCCGTGTCGAACAGATCCGCGCCCAGATCGAAATCACCACCAGCGACTATGACAAGGAAAAGCTCCAGGAGCGTCTTGCCAAGCTTGCCGGCGGTGTTGCGGTCATCAAGGTTGGCGGTTCGACCGAAGTCGAAGTCAAGGAGCGCAAGGATCGCGTTGACGATGCGCTGCATGCCACCCGCGCTGCCGTTGAAGAAGGCATCGTTCCGGGCGGTGGTACGGCGCTGCTGTACGCCACCAAGGCGCTGGAAGGCGTCAAGGGCGCCAACGACGATCAGACCCGCGGTGTGGACATCATCCGCCGCGCGCTGTTCGCGCCGGTGCGCCAGA
>JANYDZ010000618.1 GCA_025363375.1 Hyphomicrobiales bacterium | reverse complement strand
GTCGCCTGCCGGCCCCACTGGCGCAGGAATTTTCTGGTCTTGTCGAAGACCACTACGCGGCGGTTCCCGTATCCGTCGGAAATATAAATGTCGTCGTTGGAGTCGATGGCGATGCCCGATGGCATGAACAATTGATCGCGCGCCGCGTTCAATCCCGTGCCACGCCGCGTGCCGTCGGAGGAATCGAATTTGCCGCGCGTTCCGATCTGCAGGAGCAGTTTTCCGTCGGGCGCGAATTTCTGCGCGATTCCGTCGCTGTTGCCGCCGACATAGACATTGTTGTCGCGATCGACGACGCAGCCGTGGATCGAGTTGGGAACGATGGTCTGATCGCCCCAGGAGCCCACGACAATGCCGTCCGGATCGAACTTGATGATCGAAGGCGCAGAAACGGAAGTCTCCTTTTCCTCGTCGGTGATATCGCGGCGGTTGACGACGTAGATGTGATCCTGCTCGCCCACGCAGACGCCGCCGAGCTGACCGGTGATCCAGTCGCCGGGCAACGGCTTCGGCCAAGACGCCTCGACGGCGAATTTGGGCCCCTCCTGCGCGCGCGCCACTGCGAACGTGAACGAGATGGCGAATACGGCGGCGCTCGCCAACAGCGGATGCATGCGTTTCATGCCGGGTTCCTATTCGAATTTCCTGCCGCCGAGATAGACGGCTTCGAGCGATCGCATGTTCGCGATATCGTCGAGCGGATTCTTCGTCAGCACCAGCAGGTCCGCGGCCTTGCCAGGCGCCAGGGTGCCAAAATCCTTGGCAATGCCGAGGATTTCTGAATTGTATTGCGAGAACGACTGGATGATCTGCATCGGCGTGAGGCCGGCGTCGCGCATCAATTCCATCTGCCGGTGCTCAAACCAACCCTGGAGGAAATAGCGATCGAGCGCGCCGCCGGAATCCGTGCCAAAACCGTAGCGTACGCCGGCATCGACGAGTTTTTTCAAATTTTTCTTGTCGGTGTCGAACATGCGCAGCCAGCGCGGCCGGTTGGCGTCGCCGGCCTGTTCCTCGCGCATTTTCGTGCGCAGCAGCGCCAGCCGGTCGGCCGGCAGGCCTTTTTGAAAAAATGGATTGTCGAGGAATGCGGGTCCGTTCGGCCCGTCGCCGTAGACAAAAAGTCCTTCTTCGCGCGCCAGCGTCGAGATCACCGAAATATCGCGGGCCTTGAGGGTGGCGATGAAATCGTCGGGCATTTCCTGATCGCGCACATTGTGGACGAGAATGTTGACGCCCTGATCGACCATCCGGCGCGCGTCGGCGAGCTCGACGACGTGCGCCATCCGGATCTTGTTGTGTTTGCGCGCCTGATCCATCACGGCGGAGGTGAATTCGGGCGTCAGCCTGGGGTAACGGCCGCCCTGCGCGTCGACCCATACCTTGACGAAATCCGCGCCTTTGGCGACGATCTCATCGACCTTGCCGCGCGCCTCTTCGGGGGTCTTCATTTCCGAACCGGGCCTGAACGGCTCCGACATGAAGCGGTACATAACCGTGAGCATGCGCGCGCCGCGCAGATCGCCAGCTTTTTGCGCGGCCTTGAAGGCCTGCGCGTCGTCCTGATCGAAATACATGCTGGTCGTCGTCGTCACGCCGAACAGCGCGTATTGCCGCAATTGCGGATCGCGCGCCGGCGGGCCGACGTGTCCATGGCCATTGATGATGCCTGGCGTGACAAAGCGGCCCGTCGCATCGATGATCGTCGCTCCCGCGAGCGGCGCGAAACCTGCGGAAGGCGCGATCTCGCGAATGCGGCCGTTCTCCATGGCGATGGTCATATCGCCGCGCGCGGGCCCGCCGGCGCCATCGATCAGCGTGACATGGGTAAGGAGCGTTACCTGCGCCGCGGCGCTCGAAACGCTGAAAGCAAAGCACGCCGCGAGCCGCAAACGCCGCATCGACACCTCCGCTGATTGAACCGGGGAGAGGAAGGCTAGCATGGAGGTCACAGCCCTCCAAATGCCGTCACCGCCACGACAGCATCGAGCGCTCGACGAGCGTCAGCAGGCCGCTGATGCACAGACCGATCGCCGCCACGACCACGATTCCCGCCATCAGATTGTCCGTCTGCATGAGATTGCCCGCCGTCAGCAGAAACGCGCCTAATCCCTTGTCGGCGCCGATCATCTCCGCCGACACCATCAATATGAGCGCGATGGACGTGGAAATTCGCACCGCCGCGAGCACGGAGGGCAGCGCGCCCGGCGCGACGATCTTGAACGCGATATGGTGAAACGGCATGTTGAAGCTCTGGCCCATGCGGATCAGCGTGCGCGCGACATTGTCGACGCCCGCGTAAGTCCCGATGGCGATCGGATAGAAAACGCCGAGCGCGATCGTGACGATCTTTGGCGCTTCGCCGATCCCGAGCCATAGAATGAACAACGGCAACAGCGCGATCTTCGGAATCGGAAACATGGCGGCGATGAAAGGCACGCCGACGCTCCGCCAGATTGAGAACAAGCCGATCAAGCCGCCAAACACGACGCCAAGAACGGCTCCGACCGCCCAGCCCGCGCCAATCCGCGCCAGCGACGCCGTGACGTGCTGCGTGAGTTCGCCCGACAGCGCCAGCCTTTGCAGCGCGTCGACGATGCGCAGGGGGCTCGGCAAGAACAGTCCGCTTACCCAGCCCAACGAACTCGCCATTTGCCAGAAGCCGATCAGCAAAACGAAAAACAACACGCTGATCCAGGTGATGGAGACCGGCGCGAAGCCGCCGCCGCGAAAGCTTACAAGCGCGCGCCGCCGCGTCCCGCCAACGCTCATGTCAACCACGGGCGACCTCCCTGTCCGCGAGTTTCGCTTCCTCGCGAATATTGGCCCAGAGTTCTTCGTGCAACGCGCGCAGGGCGCCTTGAGCCGCGGGCTTGCGTCGTTCGCCGCGCGGCACCGGCACGGCGACGATTTCGCGCACGCGGCCGGGCCGCCGCCGCAACACCATGACGCGGTCGGCCATGCGAATGGCTTCGTCGAGGTTGTGCGTCACGTAAATCCCGGTGGTTTTTTCACGCCGCCAGATGTCCTCGAAATCATCCATCAGCAATTCGCGAGTTTGCGCGTCGAGCGCCGACAACGGTTCGTCCATGAGAAACACCGCGGGCTTCACCACCAGCGCGCGCGCGATGCCGACGCGTTGCCGCATGCCGCCGGAGAGCTGCTTGGGCAGCGCGTCGGCGAATTCCGAAAGCCCTGTGCGCGCAAGCGCATCCGCGACGCGCGCCTTGCGTTCGCCGACGCCAAGCCGATGATGCTCCAACGGCAGGCCGACATTGCCGGCGACGCTGCGCCATGGCAACAGCGCGAAATCCTGAAAAATGAACGTATAAGGGTTCAGCGTATCCGGCGGGGTCTCGCCGAGCAGCGACACCGAGCCCGAAGAGGGCGCGATCAGACCGCCGACGACGCCAAGCAAGGTGGATTTGCCACAGCCCGAAGGTCCTATGACCGCGAGTATTTCACCCTCGTTCAAAGTCACCGACACATCTTCGAGCGCGCGCATCTTTGCGTAAGAGTGCGAAACATTCGCGATGGCGAGCTCAAATCCCATCGCGTTCAGGCGCGCCCATACCAGGCGTCGGACAAGACGACGGGAACCTGCTTGTTGCGGGGATCGTCGCCTTCCATCTTTTTGCCGTCGACGCCGATGCGATGGAAGCGCTCGCTGACAGGGCTGCCGCCGGCGGCGGCGCCGATTCGCGCCATGACGAGCGGCTCCTCGCTGCAGCAACGGAACCAGTAGAAGGCGCCGGCGGGCAGCAACACGCCTTCGTCCTTGCCAATGATCTTCTTTTCGCACGACGGCCCGTAAAACTTCGCCTTGCCTTGCGGGACAATAAAAGTGTGATCTTCATTGGGGTGGGTATGCAGTTCATTCTCGCCACCCGAAGCATAGGTTTTGAGAATCACCGACATGGAATCAGTGGAGGCCACGGGAACGTTGGTGCGGCCCTGCGTCGGCAATTGCGCCTCAAACGCGAAAAACGTCGGTTGGCCCGGCTTCACTTTCGCCGCGAGGGTATCGTGCAGTTCTTGCGAGGTCACGGCGAAACCGCCAGTTCTATCGTCCATTTTCCGTCCCCGGGTCTGTTGCGTCAAACCAGCGAAACTTATGCGGCAGGCGGGCGGGAAGGGTCAAGCGATGGGCGCGGCCCAACCCTTGAGAAAGCCGCTCGCTGCGAGCCGATCCACGTCCCCGGGGCGATCCACGTCCC
>JANYDZ010000617.1 GCA_025363375.1 Hyphomicrobiales bacterium | reverse complement strand
GCCGCCTTGTTCGTGAAAGTCGCCGCCAGAATTTCGTGCGCCCGGGCCCGGCCCAGCGCGATGATGTGGGCGATGCGGGTCGTCAGCACGCGCGTCTTGCCGGTGCCCGCCCCCGCCAGCACCAGCACCGGGCCGTCCACCGCTTCGACCGCGGCGCGCTGCTCCCGGTTCAACCCGTCGAGGTACGACGGCATGCCCAGGACTGAGGCGCGGGCGCGCGCCGCAATGCCCCCCGCGCGCGGCGCGGGCGCGGCGGAAAAATCCGGCGCCTCCGCGTCAAAACTCTGGAATGGATCGGACACGGCGGCAACGGCTCCCAAAGGAGAACAGAATGCGAATCATATACGCCGATTCTGGGGCGCGGGGGGTGGGAATGTTGATCTACCGCGATTTAATCACAACCCCGTCGCAAAACGCGCCATCACCACGATCATCGCCACCTGAGTCAGCCCCTGAATGGCGATCACACGGATATAAAAGCGCATCGCGCGGCCGATTTTTTCGGGGTCGGGTTGGGCCTTCCTCAGCTCGAAATAAATCCGGATGTTCGCCGGCAGCAGGATGCACAGGCCCTGAAAGGTCAGCACCGCCGCCAGCGCCAGCGCCGCGAGCACCCAGCCATATTGGGGCCAGGCCGCGTCAAGAAAGCCCATTTGCCGCGCGTGGTGCCAGCCCGATGTTCCCGTAATGACCGCGAGCGTCGGCAACAGCAGTATGGTGCGCGTGGCAATGCGTATGCCGGCGGCCCGGCGCACTTCGAATGACGCCGAGCGCAAGGCTGGTCCCACGACAAATCCCATCAGCAGATCGGTTCCCGTCCACAACGCCCCCGACATCACGTGAACAAAGTTCAGAAACCAGGGTTGACCGAGCCATATCGCGAAAACCATCACGCCCAAAGCCGCGGCGCTGGCCAGCCAGTACCAGGGCTTGATGTTCGGCAAAACCTCTGAAGCTGAATCGGGCATCGTTTTTTCCATCGCTTGGGATGCTATAAGGCCGCAAACGCAAATCCGCGCAACCCTTGGCTCGCCCATGTTCGACAACCCCCAACCGCAGGACATCCTCGCCTTCTGGCGGGAGGCCGGCCCCGAGCGCTGGTTCAAACAGGACAGTCAATTCGACGCGACGCTGCGCTGGACTTTTTTTGGCGCCTATCAATCCGCCGCCTACGGCAATCTCGAAGATTGGAAGAAGACGCCCGAAGGAGCCCTCGCCCTGATCATCGTGCTCGATCAGTTTCCGCGCAATATTTTCCGTGGACTGGCGCGCGCTTTCGGCACGGACGCCCAGGCGCGCGACGCCGCTCGCGGCTCCATGGACAATGGCTTCGACCAGGCCTTTGAAAATCCGATGAAGCGCTTTTTCCATCTGCCCTTCATGCATTCGGAAATTCTGGCCGACCAGGACTTTTGCCTTGCCCGGTGCCAGGCCGCCGATGACGAGGTGGGCGTGAAATCGGCGCGCGAGCATCGCGACATCATTGCGCGCTTCGGCCGCTTCCCCCATCGCAACGCGCTTCTCAACCGCAAGACCACGCCGGAGGAACAGGCATTCCTTGACGCCGGCGGCTTCGCCGGGTGAAACAACCATGATGACCAACGCCCCCTTCACCCGCCCCGCGCCCGCCGCCCTCGCAGCTGTAACCGACGCGCTCGCGGAAAAATTCGGCAACCGATTTTCCGTCCATGAGGCGGTGCGCGCGCAACACGCCCACACTCTCACATGGGGCGCGAGCCAGCCGCCCGACGCGGTGATCTTCGCGCAGGACGCGCAAGAGATCGCCGACATCGTCAAACTCTGCGCCGCCCATCGGGTCCCCCTCATTCCCTATGGCGCCGGCACCTCGCTGGAAGGTCATGTCAACGCGCCCTTCGGCGGAATTTCCATCGACACGTCTCTGATGAACCGCCTCGTCGCCGTTCACGCGGAAGACCTCGATTGCGTTGTTGAGCCTGGCGTCACCCGCAAAGCCCTCAACGAACAATTGCGCGACACCGGCCTGTTCTTCCCCATTGATCCCGGCGCGGACGCCTCCCTCGGGGGCATGGCATCGACGCGCGCGTCGGGCACCAACGCGGTGCGCTACGGCACGATGAAGGACAATGTGCTGGCGTTGCAAGTTGTGATGGCGTCGGGCGAGATCATCCGCACCGCGCGCCGCGCCAGAAAATCCTCCGCCGGTTATGATCTCACGCGGCTGTTTGTCGGCGCCGAAGGCACGCTCGGCATTGTCACCGAACTCACCCTGAAACTCTATGGCATTCCCGAGGCGGTCTCGGCGGGCATATGCCCCTTCCCGAGCGTGAAGGCCGCCTGTGACGCGGCCATCTTGACGATACAATCGGGCCTGCCCGTGGCGCGCGTCGAATTGCTCGACGCGCTGCAAGTGAAAGCCAGCAACAATTATTCCAAACTGGATTTGCCGGTGACGCCCCTGCTCCTCGTCGAGTTTCACGGCAGCGATTCCAGCGTCAGGGAGCAAGCCGAACGCTTCGGCGAAATCGCCGCTGAATTTTCCGGCGGCCCGTTCAATTGGGCGACAAAACCGGAAGAGCGCACGCGCCTGTGGCAGGCCCGCCACGATTCCTATTGGGCCGCGCTCACTCTGCGCCCCGGCGCGAAAGCCGTCGCCACGGACGTCTGCGTGCCCATCTCCCGCCTCGCCGAATGCGTCGCGCAGACGCAACGCGACATTGAAGAGACAGGCATCGTCGCCCCCATCGTCGGCCACGTCGGAGACGGCAATTTCCACGTCGGCATACTCGTCGACATGGACGATTCCGCGGACGTTGCCCGCACCGAAAAGTTTCTCGAACGCCTCGTGCGTCGCGGCCTCGCCATGGAAGGCACCTGCACGGGCGAACACGGCGTCGGTCAAACAAAGAGAAAATATCTGACGGAGGAACACAGCTCGGGAACGCTCGACGCAATGCGCGCCGTCAAGGGCGCGCTGGACCCGCTCGGCATCATGAATCCGGGAAAAATATTTTAGGGGCGATCAGTTTAGATGGAAAGTTGCCGCTTTACCTGCGGCCGGAATAATAGGGGTACAATTTCGCGATTGCGGCTATTTTCTTCAATGTAATGGGTTCGCTGATATCGGCGTAGATACTGACATCGCCCCACCTGGCGCCTTGATGCGAGTTCATGTGACAAGCTCTGCACAAAATCACGCAATTCTGCTCGATGTTTGGACCGTTGAAGGCCGGCGTTTTCTGCGTGAACATCTTGTGAGGAATGACGTGATGCGCCTGCACGCCTTCGCCGAAGAGATGTTGCGACGCGCCAAGGTTTCCCAACGCTTTGGCCTGCAGGCCGCAACTCGCGCATTTCTGCTTTTGTCGCTCCCAGGCCTCCTGCTGGATTTTCTTGCTGAAAGGAACAGTCATTGACGCCTCCTGGAACGCCTATTTTCCGGTCTTTTTCACCCGGCACGCCATCGCTCCCGGCGTGCACGCGATCCCCGGCGTGGAACATTGCGGAGCGCCCTGATCGTCGCGCGTGCAGACCTGGCAGGAATTGGTCCATTCCGCGCAGTCGGCGTTCTCCTTGCCGTAGCTGAATACTGTCGCAGGTCCCGCGCCCGGCGCAAGCATGCGTTGCGCCCGGGGCGCATCCGCCAACGCGACCACGTAGGCGCCGCCAAGCAGGGCGACGGCGAAAACGCCAAAGCGCGTCATGTGCATGATGACCTCCATGCCGGCACCTTAAAGGATTCGCCGTGCGGCAACAAACACGCCGGCGGCCGTCACGCCGCCTTGCGCGGCACAAGCCTTTCGCTCCGCAAAGCTGCGCGCTCGCCCGAAGTCCCGCCCTCGTGGTATTCGGCGTCCTCGTTGACGTCCCATATGTCGAAGAGAGTCCCGCCCGCCAGAATGTTGCGCACCGTCAGCATCGCCGTCATCATGGCGTGATCCTGATTGTTGTACTTGTGCATGCCGTTGCGGCCGACAAGATGCAGGTTCGGATAATTCAGCGCGAGATCGCGGCGCACCGTGTCGACATTGGCCCGGTAAGCATCGTCGTAAACGGGATAGGCCTTTGCCTGCCGCACCACGCAGGCGTCGACCACGTCGCTTGAACGAATGAGTCCGATCTGGCCAATCTCGCGCCTGGCCAGATCGATCAGCTCGCAATCCGGCGCCGACCAAAGGCCATCGCCCTCAAAACAAAAATATTCGAGGCCAAGGCAGGTCATGTCCTCTTGCGGCACCAGTTCCGGCGACCACGAACGGAAATTCTGCACGCGTCCAACCTTCACGCTGGGGTCATGAATATAGACCCAGTTGTCCGGAAAGCGATTCGAACTTTTAGCGATCAACGCCACCGTGAGAAAGTCCCGATATTTCAGATCGCGCGCGTGCAGCAGGCTGATCGGCGCGGGCTTGATCGCCGCCAACAATTCGGTGATGGGCGCGGACGAAATCACGTGACGCGCGGTGACGCTTTCCTCAACGCCGTCGACGCCGGCCGACCACACCCTCCACAGCTTCGCGCCGGGATCGTAAACGAGCTTCTTCAGTTTGCGCCCCATGCGGATTTCGCCGCCCCGCGCCTGCGCCTTGCGCGCGCATTCGTCCCACAACATGCCCGGCCCCTTGCGCGGATAACGGAAGGATTCGATCAATGTCTTGATCACGGGTTCGCCCGCCTTTTGCGTTGGCTTGCCGCGCAGCGAGCGGGTCATGGCGTTCACCACGGCGGCGCCGAGGTTCAGGCCCTTGATGCGCTGCGCCGCCCAGTCGGCGGAAATGTCGTCGCAGGACATGCCCCAGACTTTTTCCGTGTAGGTCTTGAAGAAAATCGAGAACAGCCGCTCGCCGAAATTATTGCGCACCCATTGGTGAAACGTGCGGGGCTCCTTTATCGGCCTCAGCTTCGCGTAGCCGTAGGAGAGCATGCACATGGCGCTCTCGATCAGTCCGAGATTGCGCAACGCTTCAAATCCGTTGAGCGGGTAGGAATAGAACTTGTCGCCGTAAAAAATGCGCGACAGGCGCGGGCGCTCGATAAAGTCATCGGGCAGAATTTCGTCCCAGAGATCGACGACTTCCTTCGATTTCGAGAAAAAACGGTGCCCTCCGATGTCGAAGAGATAGCCCTTGTACCGCGCGGTCCGGCTGATGCCGCCAACCGCCTGCGGGTCCTGCTCGATCACCAGCGTCGAAACGCCGGCCTTCGTCAGCTGATAGGCGGCGGTGAGGCCGGCGGGACCAGCCCCCACGACAAGACATTCAAAATCAGGCTTCATTGCGAATTCCCCGCGCGGAAATACTTCGGACCTCCGCGCGCCGCGCGAAAGTGAAGGCAAAATGTCCGCAGAACGACAGCGCCGCGGTCATCGCCGCCGAAGCCGCAAGGCACGCCATTGGATATGTTGAGCCAGTGGCGAAAAACATCGCCAGAAATGCGAGATAGTTGAAGCCCTGCACAAACAGCGCGACACAGCAATAGCGCGTCAGCTCGGCGATGGGCGCGCGGCCCGACCGCTCAAACGTCACGGCGCTGTTGATCCACCAGGTCACCAGCGTCGCCGCCGGCAACGAAAC
>JANYDZ010000583.1 GCA_025363375.1 Hyphomicrobiales bacterium | reverse complement strand
CGATTGTGTTTGTGACCCATTCGCTGGCCGAAGCCGTGTTCCTGTCGGATCGCATCGTCGTCATGACGGCGCGGCCGGGCAAGATCAAGACCATCATCAACGTCGGCGAGAGACATCCGCGCTCCCCCGATTTCATGCTGGAGCCGCGCTTCAGCGAATTGCGCAACGAATGCTACGCGCTGCTGCGCGACGAAATCCGCAAGACCATGGCCTCGCAACGCGATCCGCAAGGCGCCGGGGCCTGACGATGAAAAGCGAGAACGCCGCCCAACGCGTCATCCAGCTGGCCTTCGTCGCGATTGTCGGCGGCGCCTGGTATTGGACGACGGCGGCGGGAAAGATCAGTCCGATATTTCTGCCGAAGCCGGACGCCGTCTGGAACGCGTTCAACCAATTGCTCAACCGCGGGCAGTTCTGGCCCGCGGTGTTCGTGACGTTGAAAACCATCGCGCAGGCCTATGGCATCGCCGTCGTCTGCGGCGTTCTCGCGGGCTATCTCATCACGCGTTCGAAATTCATGACGGAAGCCATCGAGCCCATCATCGCGGGATTGTTCACAATCCCCATCACCCTGTTTTTCCCGATGTTCATCCTCTTCTTCGGGATCGGCGCGGGCTCGAAGATCGCCTATGGCGCGGTCTATGGCTTCTTCCCCATCGCGCTCAACACCATCGCGGGGCTCGGCAACGTCGACGAACGTTATCTGCGCGCGGCGGACTCCATGGGCGCGGGACGCTTCGACACGTTCCGGCATGTGCTCCTGCCCTACGCTTTTCCGGTGATCCTCACGGGCTTGCGCATCGGCTTCTTCATTTGCTTCGCCTCCGTGCTGGGCGGCGAAACATTGTCCTCCGTCGCCGGGGTCGGCCGCAACATCGCGCTGGCCGCCGAGCTCATGGAGCCCGCGCGCATGTACGCCTGGATCGCCTTCGTGATATTCACCGCGATCAGCCTCAACATGCTCGTCACCGCGCTGGAAAATCACGCGGCGCGCAGCGAGGCGGGACAATGAGCGCCGCCGCGCAAACCAGGGCCCCCATGCCGCGGGAGCGCGCCGTGCGCCTCGCGCGCTGGGCGATCATTCTGGGCATGGCCGCCTTCCTGGAGATTTACGGGCGCTACTTCGCCGACCCCGCGTTCATGCAACCGCTCAGCGCCATTGTGAAAGCCTGGTTCGATCCCATCATGGCGGACCCGCGCATTCGCTGGGCGCTGGGGCTGACCATCTTTGAAATTGGCGTCGCCTATGGGCTGTCAATCCTGTTCGGCTTCCTCATCGGCGTCGGCGTCGGCTCGACAAACCTGTCGCGCAAGTCGCTGTATCCCATCATCCTGCTGCTCTACGCCGTGCCGCAAGTGACGTTGATGCCCCTCGTCGTGCTGTTCTTCGGCCTCGGTCCCGCGGCGAAAATCTTTTTTGGATTTTCGCACGGCATTTTTCCCGTCGTCGTCAACGTCGTCGCGGGCATGCGCAACGTCAACCAGCTCTATATGCGCGCCGCCGGCTCCATGGGCGCTTCGCGCGCGCAAATCATTCGCCACGTGCTGTTTCCCAACATGGTGCCGGCCTTTTTCGTCGGGCTGCGCCTCGCCATGACGCTCACCCTGCTCGGCGTCATTCTCGCTGAACTTTATGTCTCCACGGGCGGCATCGGCTATTTCACGCGGCTTTACGCCGAGAGTTACAATCCCGCGCCGCTCTTTGCGTTGATTGGTTCGCTCGCCTTCATCGCCGTCACGTTCAACGAACTCGTGCGCATCGCCGAGCGTCGTCTCACGCCGGGCCGCAAGCCCTCCCGGAACCCGCCCGCTCCCGCGGTCACAGTCGCGAAAGAAACCACGCAATGAATATTGTAGGCGTCGATATCGGCGGCACCTTTACCGATCTTGTCGGGTGCATCGACGGAAAAATCGTCACCTCGAAAACCTCCACCACGCCCGCCGACCCGACGCAGGGCGTCGCGACAAGTCTAGGCCTCGCCCATTGCGATCTGCCGGGCCTCGGCGAGTTCCTGCACGGCTCGACCATCGCCATCAACACGGTGCTGGAGCGCAAGGGCGCCGTGACGGCGCTGCTGACGACGAAGGGTTTTCGCGATGTCTACGCCATCGGCCGCAGCAACCGCATCGAGGCGTTCAACCTTTTTTTCCATCGCCCCAAGCCGCTCGCGCCGCGGCATCTGACGTTCGAGATTGATGAACGCCTGAATCCCGCCGGCGAAGCCTTGAAGGCGCTCGATCCCGCGGAGGTCGAGGCGACCGCGCGCGAACTCGGCAAGCTGGGCGTCGACGCCGTCGCGGTTTGCCTGCTGCATTCCTACGCCAATCCCGCGCACGAACGCGCGGTGGGCGAAGCGCTGCGGCGCGTAAACCCGGGCATGTTCGTCACGCTTTCCCACGAAATCCTGCGCGAATTCCGTGAATACGAGCGCACGTCCACGACCGTGCTCAACGCCTATGTGGGGCCGCGCGTCAGCAATTATCTCAAGACGCTGGAAGATTACCTGCGCGGCAAGAACTTTCCCGGCAAGCTGCACATGATGCGCTCGAACGGCGGCGTCATGTCCATCGCGCAGGCGAAGTCGCAGCCGGTCTCCATGATGGAATCCGGCCCCGTCGCCGGCATGATCGGCGCCGGTCGGCTCGCGCGGCATCTGGGCATCGCGCGTTGCATCGGCTTTGACATGGGCGGCACGACAGCCAAGTGCAGCCTCATCACCAACGGCGCGCCCGCCGTCGAGGAAGGCTATGTCATCGGCGACCTCGCCAGCGGCCAGCCGATGCAATTGCCGGTCGTCGATATCGTCGAAGTCGGCACGGGCGGCGGCTCCATCGCCTGGGTCGACGGCGCGGGCGGACTGCATGTCGGCCCCAAAAG